>NZ_JACCLX010000021.1 GCF_024490875.1 Methanocaldococcus sp. | reverse complement strand
TGTGTAGAAAGCTTCTTCTCCCTCCTTAAACGAAAAACTAAGTCCTTCTATAATAGATTCCCTAATAATTCCAAATTTATTACCATTATCTCCTGGCTTAATTCTTTCGCCTCCATCTATAACTACCTCTTATCCTTATCTTGACAATCTCGGATGAACATATAAATATTAATATTTAATTGTTTTCTGTTACAATTACTGAACCTTCGTTAAAAGGATTTGACCTTAAATATATTGAGTATAGATATGGATAATTATCTTTTAAATGTTTCACATAATTTAGCCACTGTATAACTAAAAACTTATAAACTCTAATAATATCATTCTTTAAATGGTTTAAATCGCTTTTTGGTAAGTTGTTTAAATCCTCTCTTTTATGCAATTCATCTGCTAAATGAAAAACTGCTAATAACAATTCTGAAAACTCATCATGTTCTAACAATAGAGGATTTTCCATTAATCTTAAAAGGAACTCTTTATTTTTATCTAATAGATTTTTTAGTTCGTATAAGTTGATTTTTTCAATGTCTATGTCATAGTTATAATTTTTTAAGAGTTTTTTTATTTTTTCATATTTTTTGTTATCCCATTCATTTGATATTTTTAAAATACTTTTTATATTTCCTTTATCTGCCTTTAAGATAATTTTTAATAAATCTTCGCCAACTGTATTAAAGAATGCACCTATAAGCATATTAAGTTTTTTTAATTTGTTTATTTTGTCTCTATGCTCTAAAATTCTTTCAATGACTATTGTTACAATTAAAACATCAATAGGAACAAATGCTAAATGTAGCAAAAAATAACTTAATAAATGCTTAATATCTCTAAATATTAAAAAATGCAAAAAATAGATCAACAACGATGATAAAATTAAAGCAAAAGACAAAAATAATATATACTTTTTATCATCCATTTTATCCCATAAATTTCCATATCTTATCTCCTACATAGTGAAGATTCTTAATGGCTCTACCTTCATTAGATTCTTTCATTGTTTTTCCATCCATTAAAGCAATTCCTACACATATTGGCTTTTTATGTTCTTCATCTACAACAAATACAAAATCTCCTTCTTTAATATCTTCATTTGCATCTACTATTCCTGGAGCCATTACATCTGCCCCTTTTATTAAAAATCTTATTGCCCCTCTATCAACTACAACTAAATTTTTGTTAGGTAGAAATTTTAACAACAACTTAATTGTAGGAATAATCTTATTATCTTTTTTAAAGGCAATTGGTTCTCTATCTACCAATATAATGTCAAAATTGTCTGTTATAACTACCTCCACTTTACTTTTTTTTGGAATAATATCATCTAAATTTTCAAAAAATTCATTTAACTCTTTTTTTAAGTTTTTTATATCCTTTTTACTTAAACAATATCTTCTCTTTATATTCAATTCCATCACCTTAATTATTACAATAATTTATAGAGCGTAGTTCTCTCCTTAGGAATTAATCCAACCCTTTTAATCATATCTTTAATTTCCTCAACACTCATATAAACTCCATGCTCTGCCCCAGCACTTCTTGATATATTCTCCTCAATAAGTGTTCCTCCTACATCGTTAGCTCCACATCTTAAAGATACTTGAACCATTTTTTTTCCTAATTTAACCCAAGATGCCTGAATATTTTTTATTAGTCCTCTAAAAACAATTCTACTAATAGCAAACATTTTTAAATCTTCAATTCCAGTAGCTCCTGCTCTTGCTCTTCCCTCTCTATAAATTGGAGCATTTTTATACATAAATGAAAGTGGAACAAATTCAGTAAAACCATTAGTCTCTTCCTGAATCTCTTTAATTATAAAAAGATGATTAACTATATGTCTATACTCTTCAATATGCCCATACATAATTGTAGAAGTCGTAGGAATTCCCATTTTATGAGCTTCCTTAATTATATATATCCACTCCCCTGTCTTTATTTTGTTAGGACACAGTTCATCCCTAATCTCATCATCTAAAATTTCTGCCGCAGTTCCGGGCATTGAATTTAATCCACTTTCTTTTAATATTTTTAGAGCCTCTTTAATAGTCAATCCAGCATTTTCTGCTCCAAAATAAACCTCCATCGGAGAAAATGCGTGTATATGTATATCTCCATAAGGTTTTGTCGCCTCATGAACTGCCTTTAAAATCTCTGCCTGATAATAAGTATCTATCTTAGGATGCAATCCCCCCTGAATACAAACTTCAGTGCATCCAAATTTTTTTGCTTCAACAGATCTCTTAACAATTTCATCTATGTCTAAAAAATAAGCATGTTTATCATATTCATTGGCTCTAAAAGCACAAAATTTACAGTTACCAATACAGATGTTTGTGAAATTTATATTTCTATTTACTACATAAGTCACTATATCCCCAACTTCCTCTTTTCTCAAAGAATCAGCAAATTTAAATAGTTCAAAAATGTTTTCATTATCTTCAAATAATTCTAATGCCTCTTTTTTTGATATTTCTTTCTCTTTAAATTTTTCAAAGTCCATAGTTTCACTCATTGAGAGTATTATTTATAATAATTTTCAGAAATTGTTAATTTACCATCTTTTAATTTGTAGTGAAAGCATGAGTAATAACCTTCATGACATGCTACTCCTTTTTGTTCTACTATGAATAACAAAGCATCTCCGTCACAATCTCTATAAAATTCCTTTAATTTTTGAACATTTCCACTTTCCTCTCCCTTTCTCCATAATTTTTTTCTACTTGTTGAGTAGTAGTGCATATAACCAGTTTTTAATGTCTCTTTTAATGCCTCCTCATTCATAAATGCAGTCATTAATACATTCTTATTTTCATCACATGTAATTGCAATAATTAACTTCTCTCCATCTATATTTCTAAATTTTAAATTTAAATTTTTAATTATTTCTTCAATATTTTCCATAATTATCCCTTTTTTACCATTCATCACTTATATTCATCCACTCCCCAACTATATCTATATCCTTTCCTCCATATATACCATCAAATTTATCTATTTTAACAACTGATGGTAAATTTATTGCGGTTCCTACTATAAGTGCCTCACCTATTCCCAAAGATGCCAAATCTTTTGCTAAATCTTCCCCTAAATTTTCAGAAGCTCTTTGAATGTATTTTTGATCTTCTGGTTCAACTATTCTTAAAATTATTTTAGTGTTTGTTTGTGATAAAATATTTGGATCTAATTCTTTGGGTCTTTGACTAATTAATCCCAACCCTACTCCAAACTTTCTACCCTCTTTTGCTATTTTTCCTAACCATAAACTTGATTCTGTTTTTTCACTTATTGGTATAAAAATGTGTGCCTCCTCTAATATAATTAATACAGGTTTTTTAACAATTTTGTAGTGTTTATCTATAATTTCTAAATTGGAGAAAGCCGCCATTCTTATTCTCTCATTTGGAATGTTACGCTCTTTTAATGATTTTAAATAAAGAGTTCTTTTTGATAATATATGTTTAGCTATGTATCCTACAATTGTTCTCATTTGATGTAGTTCTAATCCACTTAAATTAACAACATTTATTTTACCAATTTCAAATTCTTCTATGATATCTCTATCTCCAATATACAATGAAAAATCTATCATAAATTTCCCAATTAAATTATATAAAGAAATAATGTTAAGAAAATCTTGCTCACTCACTTTTCTTCGTTCATATTTTCTCATTAATGGATTGTAATATTTTATATCCCAACCTACCTCTGCTGACTTACTCCACTCATAAAGTAACTTTTCTAACTTTTCAATAAATTCTAAACCCTCAACATTTGGGGAATCATTTTTTATAGTGTAATAAGCATATTCAAGATAAATTCTTTTTTCAAAATCATTTTTATCTATTCCTATCAAATCAGAAAGTTCGTCAGGAGATAACAATGAAGGATTAATTTTAGGAGTAATTACTTTAACTTTTCCCTCTAAATCTTCGTGATATAAGGTAGTGTATTCTCCATGAGTATCAAAGATAATTATACTTGCATTCTTTTTTCCTAACTCTTTACATAAAACTGACACTGTATTAGATTTTCCTCCACCAGTAACTGATAAAATAGCAAAATGACGAGAAACAAGAGAATTTGTATCTAAATAAACTCTAACATTTTCTCTTGTTAATAGATGCCCAATACTAATCCCGTTTTTAGCATAAAAAATATTATTTAAAATTGAGTCATCACAAAATTTAACATTTTCATCTGGTTTGATTGGATATCTATTTATAAGTATTTTATTATCACTTAAAACTCCTATAACTTTTGCCTCACATATATATTTATCATTTTTAGCTGTAACTTCTTTTACAATACCTAAAACCTCTTTATTATCAGTATTTTTTGTAATTACATACTCCCATAATCTTACATTCTTTAATGACTCAAATTTAAAATAATTTGTTGAAGTTTTTCCAATAACCCTCATATTCTCTCCTTAATTTTTTGTTATAAAATAAATCCAAATTTTGCCAATTCTCTCTTGCAAGTATTAATAATTTCATCATTTGGCTTATAATTTTCGGGAGATTCACTATATTTATACATTTCAACAGGCAATTTTTCTTTTAGATACTCAATAAGATTATTAATAGATTTTAACTTATCTTCATCAAAAATTTCTTCAATTATATTTAAATTTTCTATCAAAAAAAGATAAATGTATGCTAATATAGGATTTATGTTAATATACTTATAGAGAGTAGCAAGATGATATTGAACCTTATCTATTTTACAATAAATAACTGGAACATTTAGCAGAGGAGAATATATTTCTAAATTTGTTGGCTCTTTATTCATCAACTTTTTAATAATTTTATCAACTTCTTCCTTATTATCTAATAATTTTTTTAGTTTCATAGCCATTGATATTGCTTCATCATATTTCCCTGCTTTTTCATAAACAACTATTATAGATTTTATTGCATCGATATCGTTAGGATTTATTTTCAATACATTCATAAAAGAGTCATAGGCTATTTTATAATTTTTTAACTTGAAATATATATATCCTCTAATTTTCCATAATTCGATATCGTCTAAATTTTTATTAATTAAAATATCTAAATATGATAAGGCCTCTTCATAATACTTTAAATTATTAGATGTCTCTGCCTTTCCAATTAGAGAGTAGAGTATTATCTTATCACTATCTTTTGAAACATCATAAGTCGTTATTTCTAAGAGTTTATCAAAATATTCTGCTGATTTTTCAAAATCTCCTTTTTTATAGTAGTAAATAGCTAAACCAAAGTATGCATAAGGATTTGGGAATATTTCTATGGATTTTTTATAGGCATTTATAAATTCTGAATTATTGAGTTTATACAAAATGTCTCCATACTTAGCATAAAATATACTTCTTTCAAATAAGGATATTGACTTTCTTATACTTTCAAGGGCTTTGTGATATTCCTCAAAGATTTCAGATATAACACTTTTATAGTAGTATGCAAAGTCATTATATTTATCTATTGAAATAATTTTATTCAAGAATTTCAATGCATTTATATAATTTCCAATTTCAATTAAATTAACTGCCCTTATTATATCTTCATAAATGTTTTTATCTATAATTTCAAAAAGTTCGTCAATGTATTTAACTATTCTTTTACATTCGTGATTTGGATCTTTTTCTAAAATCTTTTTAAAAGATTCGTATGCGTTATCAATATCTCCAAAGAGCAAATATAACTTTCCCGCATTGTATAATGCATCAATTTTCTTTTCATTTAATTTGTAAGCTTTTAAATAATAATTTAAAGCATCTTCATATTTTTTAAACTTTAAGGATAGTTCTCCTAAAAGTTCATACAAATTACTATTTTTAATTCTTCTTGAAGCTTCAATAAAACATTTATATGCTCCATCATAATCTTTAAGTTTATATAATATCATCCCTTTCAAATATATAAATTCTAAATTATCAGGAGATAAAGAAATGGCTTTATTTATTGCTTCAAGAGCCTTTTCATATTCTTCTAAATTAAAGTATGCATAGGCAAGATTGGCCCAATCTATTGCTCTCATACAGTTTTCAGATATAGCTTTTAAGTAACATTCTACCGCCTTTTGATAATTACCTTCATCTAAATATTTTTCAGCTTTTAATATCCAATTATCTAAATCGTCTTTAGAAATTAATTTACTTAGAAATTTTTTAAACACCATAATATCACTGAATTCTATATCCATTGTTATTTGCCTTAGTTATAATAATATCCCCACAAATTCCATACTTATCAAAAATTTCGTTAGCTTTTTCAACTATTAATTTTTTATCTCCAAGAGCGTAAACGGTAGGTCCAAAACTTGATAAACCAGAATATACATTATTATCTTTTTCTTTATGTAATTCAAAAATTAAATCTTTAACAATATCTGATTGTAAATTTACTTCAATTTTTTTGAATCCTAAATATTGTAGTTTATTAACAACATCTCCAAAATCTTCCAAGTTTTTTTCAACAACCGCTGGCATCATCTTCATTAAAACTAAATGGCAGATTTTTTCAACTTCATTTAAAGGAACTGGGCAGTATTTTTTAAATATATCTACTTCTTTTTTTCCATAGATGTGTTCTCCCTTTGGTATTATTAATATAACTTCCCAATCAAAATCGTGTCTAAATATTATTGGTGCTGGCTTAACTCCTTTTGAAGCTGAAGATGGCTTAAATTCTTCCTTATCTTTACCTTTACCAAAGCTATGCCCTCCATCAATTAAAAATCCTCCATATTCAAATGCCCCTATACCTATTCCAGAAGTCCCTCCTCTTCCAGAAATCTTAGCCAATTCATAAGTATTTAAATCTTTCCCATATATCTTAGTTATTAACTTACTTACAGCCAAAGATATTTGAGTTCCACTACCCAAACCAGAGTGAGATGGAAATAAAGACAATATTTTTAAATATATTCCCTCTTCATTGATAGTTTTTAATACTTTATTTGATATATTATAAATTCTATCCTCAATATTTTTTATATACTCACAATTAAATTTTTTAAATAATTTTCTATCAAACTCTATTATTATTTCATCACATTCTTTTCCTTTAATTTTTATACTTGGCTCTTCCAAAGCTAACCCTACTCCACCATCAACTCTCCCAATAGACCCATTTAAATCAATAAGACCCATATGAATTCTTGATGGAGTTTGAATTGTAATCAAAACTTTCACCTTGTTTTATTTTAAGTTAAAATAATTAAAAAATAATATAAAAATTAAATTAACGCTTCTATTAAATCTCCTCTTGTAATTATTCCCACTAAATTACCTTCATCATCTACAACAGGTAATCTTTTAATTTTATGCTCAACCATTAATTTTGCCGCGTCATTGACTGTCATCTCAGGCTTTGCAACTATAACATTCTTCGTCATCACATCTTTAACTTTTGTTTTTAATGCTTTTTTTAAATCTTCCATAAATTCCTCAATTTTTAATGCAGTTTTTAAAGGCAACTCTATTAAATCTAATGGAGATGGTAAAATAAGGTTTAAATCTTCATCATGGGTAATTATAGTTTTTATTATATCACTTTCAGAAATTATTCCAACCAATTTACCTTCTTTATTTAATACAGGAGCCCCACTAATTTTTTTTTCTCTAAATAATTTTATTACATCGCATAAATTATCATCTTCATAAACTACAATAGGTTTTTTCATAACATCTTTTATTAGCATTATTTTCACCATTCATTTTTATTCAATATAATCTTTAATATTCAATCCTAACTCATCGCAAATTTCTTTTAGTTGATTGTATAAGTTTTCATCAATCTCAAATCCATTCTTTCTTTTCATTTTATTTCTCTCCTCTATCTCCCCAGGAATTAATATTTCAAAACCTTCTGCTGGCTCTGATGTTTTAATCTCTTCTAATAATTCATCTACTTTTTTCTTAAACTCCTCCTTTCCAACAAAAAACTCTGGATTTATAGCTATAAATAAATCTCCTTTAGTGCATTTTTCATAAGGATTTGCCGTTCCTCTAACTTTAGTTCCAACCTCTGCCCCACCAATAGCTGACAACATCTCAATAGCTAACGCTAAACCATAACCTTTAGGACCTCCAAACGGTAATATACATCCTTCTAATGCTTTGGCTGGATCTGTTGTTATCTTTCCATCTTTATCTACTGCACAACCTTCTGGAATCTTTATATTTTTTCTTAATGCCTCTAAAATTTTACCTCTTGCTATTGATGCAGTAGCCATATCTAATGAAAATTTATATTTATTTCCTTTAAATGCAATTGCTATAGGATTAGTCCCTAAAATTTTCTCTTTTCCACCAAAAGGAGCCATTGCTGGCTCTGTATTTGTTATAGTTATTCCAATCATATCTTGATTCATAGCTAACTCTGAATAATAGCCAGCAATTCCAAAATGATTAGCATTTTTTGTTGCTACTACTCCAACTCCAACATTTTTTGCTTTTTCTATAGCTAATTCCATAGCTTTTTTACCTACCACTTGACCTAATCCAAAATCTCCATCTACAACTGCTGTGGATGGACTTTCTTTAATTATTTTAATATTAGGCTTTGGATTTATGTTTCCCAACTTTAAAGCAGTTATATACTGTGGAAACCTCCCAATTCCGTGAGATGTAAATCCTTTTAAATCTGCATCAACAAAAACATCTGCAGTTATTTTAGCATCTTCTTCTGGAACTCCAAATTTTTTTAAAATATCAATTATTAGTTTTCTTTCATTTTCTGGTTTTAAGATTACCATTTTTATCCCTCAAAATTTTTATAATTTTTATGGTTTTACAAAATCCATCTTGTAATAGACAATATCTCCATCTGCATCTACTATTGCTATGAGAAGTTTTTTTCTAACTGAATGAGCAACTCTAACGAATCCTGTTAGTTCATTTAATAGTATAGAGGAATCTTCTGTAAAAACCTTAACTAAATAAACTGAATGCTCTTTTTCAATATTTGCTCCCTTTTCATAGAGTCTAAAATCTGCTCCATACTTTAAGCCAGTTTTTACAATATAACCCCTTATTCTTAAATCCTTATAAACTAAATATTTTAGGCATAATCTCTCTTCAATGTTTTTTGCATATTCATACAGTTCTTCAAAACTCATTATATTTTTATCTTTATTTTTAACTTCTAACCATCCCAAATTTATTAAATATAATGCCTCAACTAATGACAGTATTAAAAAATTTCCCTCAACATTTCCATACTGCCTCGATGATAGTTTAGATATGCCATTTTTATCAAAAATTAATACTCTATCTCCATCTAAAATTCCTACAATTTTTTTTCCCACGAATCCCACCAATTAAAATTATTTGAAAATTTGAAAAATTATTTAACTAAAACTAATACTAATTTATATTAAATATTTATATTATTACTATATTGAGGTGAATGCATGATAATACATCCGAGACCTTCTCCTATTGCTGCGGCTATGTATCAACTTAGAGACATTGGAGTTGATGCTATAATTATACACGGACCAAGTGGATGTTGCTTTAGAACTGCGAGGCTGTTAGAGTTAGATGGCGTTAGAGTATTTACATCAAATATTGATGAAAATGCCATTGTTTTTGGAGCTTCAGAAAATTTAAAAAAGGTTTTAGATTATGCAGTAGAATACTTAAAAAATAAGTTAAATAAAGAAAAGCCTTTAATTGGTATTGTGGGGACTTGTGTTAGTATGATTATTGGAGAAAACTTGGAGGAATTTGTCAACTATGAAAAGGCAACAGTAATTCCTGTAGAAGTTCATAGTGGTTTTGGAGATAATACTGTTGGGGCTATAAAGGCAATGGAATCTGCCCTAAAATTAGGAATAATCGATGAGGATGAATTTAAAAGGCAAAAATATTTATTAAAAAAAGCAACAGAAATTGAAAAAAGTAGGGGAATGGCTAAGAGAGAGTATATAAAACCAACTTATGAGGATGATACTGAGGATGTTATTAATTTATTAAAATCTATGAAAAATAAAGATACAAAAATAGCTTGTGTATTAAATGCTAAAAAAGAGACTGCCTATTTATTTGTCCATCCTCTAATTGTGTTAAATAAATATTTTAACTGCGTAAATATTGCAAACTTAGATGAAAATAAGGGGCTTAAAAAAATTAGAAACGATGCAAAAAATATATTAAAAAGATTCAGACCAGATTATATTACTGGTGGATTAGATGAATATCCAATAAGTGGAGAAAAAGTTGTTGAGATATTAAATAGCTTAGATGATATTGATTTAATAGTAGTTTCTGGGGTTCCTCATGCCTTACCAATTGAAAATTTAAAAAAGGATATTATTAAAATAGCTATAAGTGATGGTCCAAGGACATACTATCCTATAAAAGAACTTTATGACTATGCAATCGTTGAATTTGACGCTCATGCTAAAGTTTTAGGTAAAAGAGATATTGTTAAATCAAGATTTGGAGAAATTTTAGAGCATGAATTAAGATAAAAAAGTAAAGTAAATATAAAAGAATTAAAAATTAATTTTAAAAATTAGATAAATTGGTGGTGAAACTATGGACGAGCCATGGGTAGAAAAGTATAGACCAAAGACATTGGATGAAATCGTTGGACAAGATGAGATAGTAAAGAGATTAAAAAAATATGTTGAAAAAAAGAGCATGCCCCATCTTTTGTTTAGCGGACCACCAGGAGTTGGAAAGTGCTTAACAGGAGATATAAAAGTTATTGTAAATGGGGAGATTAGAGAGATTGGAGAAGTTGTTGATGAAATAAGCAATGGAAAATTTGGAGCAACTTTAACTGATAATATAAAAGTTTTAGGAGTTGATGAAGAAGGAAAAGTTAGAGAATTTAATGTGCAGTATGTATATAAGGATAAAACCAATGCTTTAATAAAGATAAAAACTAAGATGGGAAGAGAATTAAAAGTAACAACCTACCATCCTCTACTAATAAATAACAAAAATGGAGAAATAAAATGGGAAAAGGCAGAAAATTTAAAGGTTGGAGATAAGTTAGCAACACCAAGATATGTAGTTTTTGATAATAATAAAGATAATGAAAACATTGATTTAGTTAGATGGATTGCCTATTATGTAGCAGAAGGATATATTAAAGATGATAAGATTATCTTCACCCACAATGATAAAAAAATTATAAATAAGTTCTTAGAACTTACAAAAAGTTTATTTAAGGATGCTAAGATAATAGAGGGAGATAATTGTATAACAATAATTTCAAAAGAGGCATTAGAAGTAATTAAAAAATATAATTTAGCCAATAAAAGGATTCCAAATAATATTATGAATAGTGATACTTTAAAAGTATTTTTAGATGCTTATATTGAATGTGAAGGAATCAAAAAGGATAATAAAATAATATTACCTACAACAAATAAAGATTTTGCAGAAGAATTAAGTTATGCACTATTAAAATATGGTGTTATCGTTAAATTGGAAAAAGTAAATAATATTTATAAAATAACAATTTTTGAAGAAATTTCTGATAAAATAATTGTAGATGTGAAAAAAATAAATTATATCTGTGAAAAGTTGGGAATTAAAAATGTTAAATTAAAAAGCAATATTTTAGGCAATAATGAATGTAGAAAATTGTGTAATGCTATTTTAAATAGGATATATAACCAGTTAGATAAAATTAGAGATAATAAATTGTTAGATTGTATAGGATATTTATTATTCTTAGCATCTAATGAAATCTATTGGGATGAAATTGTTGAAATTGAGCAATTATATGGGGATTTCATAATCTATGATTTACATGTTCCAAAATATCACAACTTTGTTGGAGGTAATTTACCAACTATATTGCACAATACAACCGCGGCTTTATGTTTAGCAAGAGATTTATTTGGAGAAAATTGGAGGGAGAACTTTTTAGAACTTAATGCGTCTGTTTCTAAGGATACTCCAATATTGGTAAAAATTAATGGAGTAACTAAAAGAACAACCTTTGCAGAGTTGGATAAAATTTATTTCAAAGAGGAAGATGAGGAATATAAAGATGTAGATAACTTAGAAGTTTTAACCGTTGATGATAATTATAAAGTAAGATGGGCAAAGGTCTCAAAGATAATAAGGCATAAAGTGGAAAAAATATTGAGAGTTCATCTTGAAGGAGGGGCTGTATTAGAATTAACTGGAAACCATGCTATAATGATGCTTAGTGAAAATGGACTAATAACTAAAAAAGCAAGTGATATTAAAGTAGGTGACTTTTTATTGAGTTTTACTGCAAATATTGGAGGAGATTTGGAAAATATAAGTTTAAAAGAATACTCTCCAAAAGCAATAACATCAAGAGTTAGAGTGGTCGATAATTTAGAACTAAATGAAGATATTGCATGGATGCTTGGTTTATACACTGCGGAAGGGGCGGTAGGTTTTAAAAATAACACTTCTGGACAAGTTATATACACATTAGGAAACCATGAAACAGAGTTAATTAAAAAATTGGAGTCAATAGTAGATAAATTAGAATTACAATCCTATAAAAATAAAACATCTTCAGGATTTGATAGGTCAAGATATTCAGCAACACAGATAAGAATTTTAAATACTCAAATTGCAAAGTTTATTAGAGACAATTTCTACGATAGAAATGGCAAAAGAGCAAGAAACAAAAGAGTTCCTTATTTTATATATCAACTGCCAATTAATGAAAGAGTAGCATATTTAAAAGGGGTATTTGATGGAGATGGCTGTGGAAAATGGAATGAAGTAATTAGAATAACATCAGTTTCAAAAGATTTATTAATCGATATCGCATGGCTTTCGAGAATATCAGGAATAGAGAGTTCAATATTTAACAGAGAAGTTAGACTGATATGGAAAGGAGGAATGAATTGGAAGAAAAGTGATTTATTGCCAGCAGATATAGTTATAAAATTGCTGAAAAAAATTGAAGATAAGATAAATGGAAATTGGAGATATGTTTTAAGGCATCAACTTTATGAGAAAAAAGAGAGAGTTTCTAAGATATTAATTAGAGAAATCCTAAAAATGATAAATAAGGAAGAATTAAGCGAAGAAGAATTAAACATATACTATCTATTACATAAATTGGCTTATACTGATTTACATGCATTAAAAGTGAAAAAAATTGAAATTATTGATTATAACGACTATGTATATGATGTTAGTGTCCCAAATAATGAAATGTTCTTTGCTGGAAATGTCCCAATTTTATTACATAACTCTGATGAAAGAGGAATAGATGTTATTAGGACAAAAGTAAAAGAATTTGCAAGAACTAAACCAATCGGAGATATACCATTTAAGATAATATTCTTAGATGAAAGTGATGCTTTGACAGCAGATGCTCAAAACGCTTTAAGAAGAATTATGGAGAAATACTCAAATGTTTGTAGATTTATCCTATCCTGTAATTACCCAAGTAAAATTATTCCTCCAATTCAATCAAGGTGTGCAGTTTTCAGATTCTCACCACTTAAAAAAGAAGATATTGCAAAAAAATTAAAGGAGATTGCTGAAAAGGAGAATTTAAAATTAACTGAGAGTGGATTAGATGCAATAATCTATGTTAGTGAAGGAGATTTAAGAAAGGCTATAAATGTATTACAAACTGCTGCTGCATTAAGTAATGTTATAGATGATGAAATTATCTATAAAGTATCTTCAAGAGCAAGACCTGAGGAAGTTAAAAAAATGATGGAATTGGCATTAGAAGGCAAATTTATGGAGGCGAGAGATTTATTATATAAACTTATGGTTGAGTGGGGTATGAGTGGAGAAGATATATTAAATCAGATGTTTAGAGAGATAAATAATTTAAACATTGATGAGAGAAAAAAGGTTGAATTGGCAGATTACATAGGAGAAACTGATTTTAGAATAGTAGAAGGAGCAAATGAAAGAATTCAGTTAAGTTCTTTACTTGCAAAAATGGCTTTACTGGGTAAAAAATAATTTTTATTTTTTCTCTTCCATCTTTATAGCATTGACTGGACAAACCTCTACACATTTTCCACATAATATACATTTATCCTTATTAATTTTAACTTTGCCTCCTTCTTCTTCAATGGCATTGACTGGACATTCTTCAACACAGACAAAACAACCAACACATAAGTTTTTATTAACTTCAATGTCTTTTGTTTTTATAACTTCCCCTATCTCATTTTCAACATTTATACATTTTTTTGGACACACTTCCATACAAGCTCCACAACCCATACATAAATCTAAATTAATCTCTATACTCTTCCTTATTTTAACTTTTATAGCCTTAGTAGGACAATATCTTGCACAAATTCCACATTTTACACATTTATCTTTATCTATGTAATAATTTTTTAGTCTAATTTTTCTATGGGGAATAGTTTTTTCCTTTATTAAATAATGTATTTCACTATTTTTAACCTCTGCCTTACCTTCTATTATATATATAGCTCCAACTGGACATGTTTGAACACAGATCTCACATTTAACACACTTCTCATCAATAATTTTCACTGGTTTTCTAATTTTCGCCTTTTCTATTGCATTTACTGGACACTCTTTATAGCAAAGATTACATCTGACGCATTTACTTTCATTAACATATAGAGATCTGTAAGTTATTGGCTTTATTTTGTGAGCAACTTTTGTAATATAATCTTTATCTCCATCAATCTTCGATAAAATTTCATTTAAAGATTTTTTTATTTCAATCAAATAAATCACCTAAATTATCTTAATATTATAGCATTCAGAGGACATATTTCTTCGCATCTTCCACATAACTCACATTTAGTTATATCAATTCTTATTTTAGATCCATACTCTTCAATGGCTTTGTATGGACAGTTTCTTAGGCATACTAAACAAGAGGCGCATCTTTCTTTAATATATTCAATAAATTCATATTTGTTTATTTCAACTATTTTTGCAGTTTCATTAATCTCGCATTTTAGTTTTATTATTACAATGGCATCATTTGGGCAAACTTTTTTACACTTTCCGCAAAAAATACATTTTTCTCTATTAATTTTTATAAATAAGCCACTTTTATCATAAGATATGGCATTAACTGGACAAATCTCTATACATTTCCCACAGGTTATACATCTATCTTCTTTAACTATAATTTCTCTTTTGTTAAATATTAAATTAAACTTTGGGAATATTTCAATATTTTTATTTTCTAATTCTAAGTGTTTATATATTATTTCTTTTATCATAAAACTCCCTCTTAATTTCCTTTATCCTCTTATTTTCTTCATAAACTTTCTTTCTTAATTCCTCTTTCAGTTTATTAACTGCCAATTTTTCAATCTCTTCTAAAACCTTTCCATACTTCTTAGTGTAGTTAATTAAATCATTTTCAATTTTTTCAATTATTTCGTTCTCTATTATTCTTACTTTGACTAATTCTTTTGCCTCCTCTGGCTTAACAGGTTTTATAGCATTGACTGGACACTCTCTTTCACATAATCCACAACTAACGCACAATTCTGGAACAATGTATGGAAGTTTTGTCTCTTTACTGATTTTAATTGCATCAACCTTACAAATTTTCTGACAAATTCTACAACCAATACATAAATCTTCATCAATAACATAGCAAATATCTCTTCTCTTTGGAATTATTGGAACTTTTAATCTTATTGCTGTTGTTGGACAAACTTCAATACATAAACCACATTTTACACAATTGACAACTTTTTTTTCTACTAAATTAATCTCCCCCACGCACACATCCTTACAAATTCCGCAAGTTATACACAAACTATTAACTATGTGAGGAATATCCTCAATTTTATTTTCTTCTACTTCTAATCTATTGGTAATCTTTTTATTTTTAAGTTCAAAAGCCTTTTCAATCTTTTCTTTTAGTTTTTTCTCATCAACGACTATTATAGCATTTTCTATTGGACACGCTTTTATACACTCTTTACAGTAAATACATAAGTTAATATCAATTACATACTTTCCATTCTTAATATCAATAACATTTATTGGGCAAACTCTCTTACAGTTTCCACATCTGACACAGGTTTCTTCATCTATTATAAGATTGTGATACTTTGGCTTGCTATAAAACAATCCCTCAGTTTCAACTCTATGCTTATCTATCTCTAAGACACCAGTAGGGCAAACTTCGACACAGTTGGCACAGGTAATACATGAATCTTCATCAATTTTTGGAATTTTTTTGTTATAATTTTCATTGTAAATTAATTCAATTGCAAAGGCAGGACAACTTTCTTTACATCCTTCGCAAGATATACATCTCTCAGGAAATTTAACAATAGAAGGAACTTTTCTATACCTTTCTGGTGGAATATAAGAACTTTTATTTGCCTTGGCATTAATAAAATTTTTAATCCATCTTTTTTTAACAAATTCATAAAGATACCATAAAGAGGATGCCATAAATACCACCCTAAATATGCCCAAAGTTTATAGGAACTTCCTTACCATCTTTTACAGCAATTATAGTCCTTTCAGTGCATGATATGCAGGGATCTATACTGGCGTAGGCAGATACTGCATCAGAGACTGTTGGACAGGTTTTTAACATATACTTATATGCCTCTAAGTTCATTACAGTTGGAGTTCTGATCATTATTCTTTTTATAATCCCTCCATCAGTAATTTCCATTTTATACAATACCTCCCCTCTTGGAGCTTCGTTTCTCCACTCACCCTTGCCTCCTCTTATATCTACTTTAACTCTAATATCTCCTTGGCTCTCTTCATACAATTCTAAACATTTCCTAATTAATCTAACACTCTCTAAGATTTCTTCATGCCTAACCATCATTCTTGCAAAGTTATCTCCCTCTTTTCTCCAAACTGGCTTAAATTTAAGTTCTTGATATGTTGAATGTCTCAATCTCCAATCACTCTCTGGAAGCCCAGAGCCTCTACATACTGGTCCAACAGCCCTCGTTCTCATAATTTCGTGATAAGGTAGGATAGCAATCCCTTTGCTTCTTAAAGCTATTAATGGTCCATTTTCAAACACTTCAATAATATTTTTTAGTTCTTCAAGCAAAATGTCGAGTTTTTTATTTATTTCATCAATCATCTCTCTATTTATGTCTCTTCTAACACCTCCTACTACAATATAACCCATATTAATTCTATTCCCAGTAATCATCTCTATTAAATCCATAATTATTTCTCTGACATTTAAAAGCCATATTCCAAGAGTTTCATGCTCTATTGATAAGTTATAAACTGCCGAAGCAATTAAATGGCTATGAATTCTTTCCAATTCACATACTATTACTCTCAAATATTTTGCTTTATCAGGAATTTCTATTTTTGAAATATGCTCAATACATTCAGCAAATGTCATAGTGTGAATAAATGAACAGATTCCACAAACTCTCTCAGCCAAATAAATTCCTTTATGACAGTGTTTCCCTTCCATAATTTTTTCTATTCCTCTATGAACATAACCCATTTCAATTTCAGCATCAACAGGTTTTTCTCCCTCTAATATTAATTTAATTCTTAAAGGTTCTTTTAATATTGGATGAATAGGACCAATAGGAACTGTTGCCATAATTTCACTCTTTTATAATTTTTCATTTATTTTTCTCTTTTAACTTCTCTTCTCTCATTGCCAACGCCTTTGGAGCCACTTTCAATATTGCCTCAATTATTTCAGAGGGTCTTGGAGGGCATCCCGGAATTTTAGCATCTACTGGAATAACTTTATGAACTCCTCCAATTACATGCCCCTCTTTGAAGATTCCTCCACTCAATGCACATGCTCCAACTGCGACAACAATCTTAGGTTCGGGGGTTTTTTCATAAATTTCTTTTAATCTTTCAGCCCATTGTAATGTTACAGGGCCAGTAACTAACAAAACATCTGCCTCTTTTGGATTGTTATGAACATAAATTCCATACTGCTCTATGTCATATCTCGCAGATAGACAGGAAACTATTTCTATGTCGCATCCATTACATCCCCCAGTATTGACAATACAGACATTGATTGACCTCTTTCTAAACAACTTTTTTACCATATTTATTCCTCCCTTAGCAACTTAATAATCAATTTCCTTCCTTCATCTAACGCTTCTTTATAAGGTTTTTTATACAAAACATGAAGTTCTACAACTTTTTTTCTAATTAAATCTGCCTCTTCTTTTTTAATTAACCCAAAGAAATCACATAGCCAACATAAACCTAAGTCAATATCAACCTTTCTACCTAAACATCCCATTCTTGCCTGTTCTGCATAGGCGTGTAGTTCATAACATGAAGTAAAGTCCAATTTTTTTAGAAATATTTCAATTACCTCATCAACATCAATTTTTAACGCCTTAGATATTGGAATAAAAACTTCATCCATTAAAAATCTATTATCTTTAAGGACATTTATCTTCTGCTTTAACGAATTTTCAACATACTTTTTGTCAATATTCAATGTTTCTTCCATAATTACCACCAAATAAATTAAACTAATGAAATTATGCCTCTCACTACTAAGGCAGTAATTATTCCAACAACTAACTCAACTCTTCCATATCCTGGTCTCATTCCTAATGGAAAGCCAATTAATAAAGTTCCAATTATATATAAAGGGGTGTTTATCAAAATTCCTCCAATTATAGCCAAAGATAACGCCAATTTATCAATACTTTTTTCTACATAGGGATTAGGGTATTTTCTATAACTGTATTCTAACCCAATAATATTGCCAATTATAAAGGAAATTATCGCTAAATTTAAATAGAATAAATCCATAATTTCACCACTTTATGCGGGAATGTAAAGTTTATACAACGCATAGGCAAAGAATATTAAAATTATAAGCATAAATAATACTTCTAAATTTTCCATTTTGCGGGCTATTTTTCTATTTGTGATTGATATAGTTAATATTAAGAGTAATAAGAATATGAATAGATCTAAACTAACATTTAACTGGAATATAGTTATTAGAATGCAATAAATTATTGTTATAATGCATGCAATTGTAAAGAAGTAAATATATCCTCTCATTTTATCCCCCTAAAAATAATCTATAAAGGACATCGCACAAAACCAAACCTGCAATAGTCATTTGAAGCATAACTGAGTGATGAGGGGCTAATAAAGGAGTTAAACCATTTATAAATGCCAATATTACTGTTAGTAAAATCATAACAGCCAAAGTTAATAATGGATTACTTATAACTACTGGTCCAATGAATATTGCTATAAACAGCCACAATAATACGAAATATGCAATAGATTCAGCAATGTATATCAATGATGCCAACAAACCATAATGCTCTGTCATGTATCCACTAACTATATCTTTACCTTTAACTATTCCAAATGGACTGTATGGAGATTTTGATACAAGTAATATAAAGAAGGCAAATGCACAAATTGGCATTTTAAAGATTAAACTGCCGTGTAATTCTTGATATCTTAAAATATCTGAAATTAATACTGAGTGAGTTGTTAAATATATAGCCGCAACTACTGCAAATAAGGGAACCTCTGCCGCGGCTGAGAATACACTTCTTACCCCTCCTAATTTTCCATAAGGAGATCCAGAGGACAAACCACATCCATGCTCAACTATTTTTTGTAAAACATAAATTCCTATTATAATTAATAATGAAGATTTGAGGTCAATTCCTATAATTAATGCTGATAACCATACAGCGACATCTAACAAAACTACAAATATGTATAGAGGATTTCCAGCAGTGATTGGAAAAGTTATCTCCTTTACATAGAATTTTAAGGTATGTAGAAGATACTGAATAATTGGTGGTCCTGGTCTTCCTTGAATTCTCGCCATTATTTTTCTATGTAATCCTAACAACAATGAACCAACTAAGTATGCAAATAATGTTAAGTTTAATGTTCCCAATAGTGAGGAACTCATTTTACACCACCATTTTTATTTTTAATTTATTTTTAATAACCTCTAAATGGTAATTTTCCTGCTCCTTTTCTACGAGTTTTTGGAATTAGGAATGAGCCAATTCCATAAAGTAGTGAAGGAATAGCAATAACATACAAAATATATACTATCAATCCATTGTAAATTATCATACCTATAACGCATAAGATTCCTATTATCAATAAATAAAGCCCCAATTTTCTCTCCTCATCCATATTCTCACCTTAAATTGTTAATAAAATTTCGACAGTCCTTACAATTAACAGTAGTGAAGATAAGTGTATCATTAAGATATATGGGGATCCAGGGGCTCTAAACATCTCTGCCTTAGCGGCATAGAATGGAGCAACTCCTGTCTCGCCGGCCATTCCAGAGGCAAATATAATTTTTTCAAACAATAAAGATATTGAAGTCTTTGATAACTCAAATATAGATAAAGTTCCAGTTTTTGCCAGTATTAACCCTGCTGAGCCAAACAATGGAAGTGTAGAAATCATCGCTATTAAACCATACTGATAACCTGCATTCAAAACATGCTCTTTTTTTACAGCAGAAATAATTCCAATGTTTGCAATTCCTACCAATGTTAAGAATAATGCAAAGTCAAATAGATCATAGGTTACCATAGCCCCAGCAGTAGCCAATCCACAAAATATAGCCATCATTCTTCTAATCTTTAACTCTTTAAGAGTAACAATTTCCAATTTATCCTCAACTCTAAATTTTTGTGCTTCTAACTGCTTTTCTGGTTTTGTTAGATAAGCAATAACTGTAAATATTATAGCAATTATAAATCCAATAAATGAAAATTCTGTGAAGTTAAAGACAATATCACCAAATGGAACAATTCCTAACAAAATGCCATTAATATTTTCAATCATTTTGCCTCACCTATGAATCCAATAAGTCCAAGTTTTGAGCCAACCTTTAAAACTAAACCTAAACCAGCCATTAATAAGAATAAAAGCCATTTTTTTGGGAATAGAAAGAATCCTAAAAATCCTATAATCCATAAGCTCCACGCAATTCCTGAAAGTCCAGCCATTCCCTCCCAGAGAGTTTTTAACTCTTCAGATAATTCCAATCCTCTGACTCTTAAAGATAAAGCATAAAATAACAGTCCAGTAGCGATAACCGCCCCTCCTGTAAATCCACTTAGTATTGCTCCATAAATTATAAGAACTAATGCAAAAAACTTAGGAGATGTTTTTAAAACTTCCATTTGGACATTGTATTTTAAATCTCCTGTATGTATTGGAAGTTTGAACTCTTCGAATAATTTATAAACTTTTGGCTTTGGCTTTTTAGATTTTATAATTTTTCTATTTATTAACATCTCAGAAACTGCCAAAAGTTCTGCTAAACTAACAACTAAACCTGGTAAAATTAATGCTTCAGCTAGATCTGTATCTACTCCTGCTATAATTACTAACATAGCACACTCAACTAAATCTGTTAATATTAAAGCATGTAAATCATCTTTTTGCGAACCAATTGCAAATAATGATAAAATACCAATAGAAAATCCAACTAATATTGTCGGATTATAAAAATAAATAACTGGATTCTCCATAAATATCACCTAATCCTTATGGAATAAGAGCCAACTGAATATAATAAATGATACTAACAGTATAGTACTTTCAAGAACTGTATCCATCCCTCTTGTATAGTAAAGAATTTCATCCAATATACCTCCAGGCGTTGAAACTATTGTTGTTCCAAAGTAGTAAGTTTTACTTTTAATCCATTCTGCAATTGGAGTTAAATAGGCAGTTATCTTTCCAATGTTTGGAGCATATTCAGGATACTGTGCCTTTATCAATGCTGGTTTTTTCAAAGGAATACCTCCTCTGTCATAAGGGGCTAAAGGAGTTTTTAATGTCTGTGAGTGTGGAATTGGTTTAGGATAGAGTTGATTAGGATTTAGGTAATGAGGAGTTAATAATCCAAATATAAATATTAATGCCAAAAATATAGAGAAAATCCTTGGAACGACTTCTGGCTTTGAGAGATAATTCCAAATTTTACCAAGTTTTTTCATTATTCCACCTAAAATTATTATTCAATATCAGATTCTTCTTCATATTCAGCATTTTGAATTATTGCCCTAACTAAGATTAAACTTAAAATTGCATTAACTGCTATGAATGTCATTAATGCCAATGCCTCATCATAAGCCAAAAATATAAAACAAACTCCAAAAGTGGCTACTTCTGTATTTAGTAATCTGATTAATTTATCGTTAGATTTTGGTCCAACAATTGCTCCAATAGTTCCAATAATTAACAATACATAACCAAGATACAGTAAATATTCAATATATTCCATAACTATCCCCTTTTATTTAGACAATATTGGCAACTCTCTTCCATATTTTTGTTTTTTCTTTAATGTTGTCAAGTATTTCATATATCCAAGGAGTAGTATTATTGTTGATATTGGTTCACAGATTGAGGAGATTATTGCTATATCCAAATAGTAAGATGAAACAATCATTCCAATTAAGCCAACATTTAACAGGCCTAACATTATTATCTTGTTTATTGGGTTTGTGTGCAATATAACTCCTAAACCTCCAAGAATACAACAAACTACTGAAACAATTAATAAAATTTCCAAATTTTCACCTTTATTTTTATTCTATATCTTTTACTTGCTCTATTGTGTATGCTATGGCATTAGATGTCAATGTTGAACATATAAAGTATATTATTGCCACTATTCCTCCCATAGGGGATTTTACATAGAGAGCAATTAATGCAGAGATACAAAAACTCAAACAGCATAAATATAACAATTTTCTGGCTCTACTTCTTGTTAAAAATATTCTGAAAACCATTAACAATGCTATAAATCCAATAACTCCTTCTATTATGTCCATTATTCCCCTCTATTCATCTTTTTAGCAATTTTTCCAAGTAATATAGAGGCATATTTATGCTCAAATCCTTGAATTGAAAATATTGCCAAAATCATTCCCCCAACAAAATATTTTGCCTCAATTATTGGATGTAAGAGATAGATAATTAAAGTTATAGTTAAAGCACCAGTAGTCCCAGCGTATCCTGGATCTGCACATAGTCTATTTCCTATCCAAACTAACAAGGCAGTTATTAACCCACCTTCAACACCCATTAGATAGTTCATAATTGAAGCCAACAAAGTTCCTGCCGAAGCGTCTGGAGAACATACAATATTACCCATAAAGTATCCTCCATTCAGATTTCCACCAATTTCTTTAATTTTTTCTCCAATTGTTTTAGCCCCTAAAACTCCTGGCTTTTCTGGTAGTCCAAAGTAAGTATCAATGAGAACGAAGTTAATCCAACAGATAATTCCAGCAATTATAAGTTTTATAATATCTAAAATTTCCATTATACCTCACCAAATAACTTATGAGCATACTTTGACAACAAAGCCCCAAATAAGCCAGCAATAAAAGCTAAATATATATAATTTCCAAACAAATTCCTAAGAATTGCCTCAATTCCTAATGCCAATATAGGCGTTGGGAATATTATAGATGTTTCAAAACTAAATCTAATAGGCTTTTTTTTGGGTAGTATAGGAACTTTTAAGAGTAGAGCAACAACAATTGAAGTTATTAAAGATATTAAATATAATAAAACTATATTAATCACCTTCTCACCAGTAGTGGATTATAATGCAATCTTTATTAGTTGAGTAGATTGGAGGAACTTCATCTTTTGGAAACACTTGAATAATTACTTTTTTTCCAGTTTTTTCCATAAATTTTTTTTCTAATCTTCTAATGTCTGAACAGTCCAAAATAATTTCAACATTTTTATTATCTATATGATAGCCAAAAACTTTTATTTTTCCTCTTGACAGTTCAATACTTTCTATGCTCATAACTTTTAATCTATTTCTCATTTCATTTAATAGGGTTTCTCTACTTATAATCAATATTGGATAATTATCTATAATTCTCAAATATCTTTTTTCACCTTTATTTATTATCTCGGAGACAAATTCAATAAATGTATCTTCAAATTTTAATAGGGATAGAGTGTCTAAAAGTTCAATTATTGGATTTTCAATATTTTTTGAGGAAAAACATTTTAATAAGCCAAGAGTTATTGCAGTTGCTATAAGTTTAGTAGATTGTCTTTTTCCTTTTTCCAACATACTAAGATGAGATTGACTAATACCACTTTCTTTTGCCAATTTTGATTGAGTAATTTTTAATTTTTCCCTGAATGTTTGAATATATTGAGGATTTAACAATATTGCCCTTTCAATGATTTCTAATTTTTTATACATACTCTCACTAACATAGAGGAAAATATTTTCCTACATTTTTTATAATTAATCATTATATTATCGCTTATATTATCGCTGTCGAATAATTTTATTCTACAAGAAATATATAAAAGTTATCTACTAAAAACCATATAGAAAATTTTATATAATAAATTGATTAAAAGTTCCCTTAGGTGATAGTTATGGAGAATGTTCAAAATGTTCAGAGATTAGACTGTCCAGTTTGTGGAAGTAAAGGAAGTTTTGTAATAACTACTCATCAAATAGACATTCCATACTTTGGTCCTGTATTGGAGACAACAATGATATGTGAAAAATGCAATTTTAGAAGGAGCGATGTATTTCCATTAGAAGTTAGAGAACCAAAAAGATATAAATTAAAAATTAAAAGTGAAAAAGATTTAAATAAAAGAGTTGTTAGAAGTTCCTCTGCCTATATTCAAATTCCTGAGTTAGGAGTTGAAATAAAACCAGGTCCATTGGCTGAGGGATTTGTTAGTAATGTTGAAGGAGTTTTAAATAGAGTTGATAATATCTTACAAACTTTAATTAGATGGGCTGAAACAGAAGAGCAAAAAAAGAAAGCAGAGGAAATTAGAGAGAGAATAAAAAAATTAAAAGAAGGAAAAGATGAGGCAACTTTAATACTAATTGATCCATTAGGTCATAGTGCAATTATTGGAGAAGGCGTTGAGGAGGAGATATTGAGTGAAGAGGAAGTTGAAAAATTAAAAGAAGGAATTGTAATTATGGATTTAGATAAAGAAAAAGAAAAGAAATAATGGCTCAGTTCGGGTAAGTTTCATCACAGTTCAGATAACCCTCTTTTCATCATTGCCGTTGTATTATTATTTCTATGTAAGGTAAAAGATTTATATCCATAAATTACAAAATAACTAATATACATAATCTCTAAGTAAAACAATATATGGTGAAAACTTGTATAAAAAAATAGTTGTTCCAACTGATGGATCAGATGTTTCAATTGAAGCAGCAAAGCACGCAATTGTAATTGCCCAAAAATTTGATGCTGTTATTTATGCTATATATGTAGTTGATGTCTCTCCATTTGTTGGAATTCCAGCAGAAGGCACTTGGGAATTGATAAGTGAAGTGTTAAGAGAGGAAGGAGAAGAGGCATTAAAAAAGATTAAAAAATTGGCAGAAGATAATGATGTAGAAGTTCATGCTGAAATGATAGAGGGAGTTCCTGCAAAGGAAATTGTTGAATATGCTGAAAAAAAAGAGGCAGATTTAATCGTTATGGGTACTACTGGAAAAACTGGATTAGAAAGAATATTGTTAGGTAGTGTTGCTGAAAGAGTTATTAAAAATGCTCATTGTCCTGTTTTAGTAGTTAAAAAGCCAAAAAAATAATATTTATAACAAATCCTTAAAGTATTTTAAAAGGGAAGGTTTTTTAGTTATTATTCTTTTAACAAATTTTTTCAAATCTATACCATCTAAACTCTCTCCTAAAGCTTCTGCTAAAGCATCTAATTCATCATCACTCATTTTTTCTAAAATTTTTCTATATTTTAAGTGATTCATTAAGTACTCGTAATGTTTCTCTTTCCATCTATCCTCATATTCCTTTAAAATTTTCTCGCTCCAATTATTCACTTTTATTGCCTTACTTGCAACTTCTCCAGATATTAATCCACAATCCATAGCTAAATTAATCCCTCCACCAGTTAGAGGACTTATTTGCCCAGCAGCATCTCCAACAACTAAAACTCCATCAGTGTATGTTTTTTCAATAGGTCCTGAAACTGGCGCTCCTCCAACTTTAAATTCTATAGGCGTTGCTTCTTTTAATCTATCCTTTGCCATACCATTTTCTATAAAATCTTCTAAGTAGTCAATTGCCTTCTTTTTTCTATCTCTCACACCTAAACCAACATTGGCAGTATCTCCTTTTGGGAATATCCAAACATAACCTCCTGGGGATATTTCATTTCCAAAATAAAATTCCATCATATTTTTGTCTAATAATTTAACATTAGCCATTTCATATTCTGCACAGGAACAAATTTCCAAAGGTTTCTTTTTTGCTTTTAATCCAGCATACTCTGCTATATTACTCTCTACACCATCCGCCGCTATAACAATTTTAGTTTTTATACAGTATTCCTCTCCTAAAAATTCAACTATAACATTCCAATAATCCCCATCTTTTTCTAATCCTATTGCTGTTGTTTTAACAGCTACTTTTGAACCTGCTTTAGCCGCTCTTATAGCCAAATACTTGTCAAAAATTTTCCTTTCTACGACATATCCTTGTGCTTTATCTTGAGTAACTATAACCTTTTTTCCTGAAGGAGAAAATAAAATACCTCCTTTGATAATATTTCTTACAAATTCTGGTTTTGGCTTTATACCAAATTCTTCTATTGATGGAATTGCCTCAGCACATCTTACAGGCTCTCCAATTTCTTGAGATTTCTCTATTAACAAAGTTTTAGCCCCATTCTTTGCCGAAGCATAACTTGCCATACATCCTCCAGGTCCTGCTCCAATTACAACAACATCATAAGTATCGTTTAATTCTCTCATCATTATTCTCCCTCTAATGCATTTAATGGACATACGATTACACACATATTACAGTTATTACACTTCTCTATATCAATCTCTATAATATGCTCTATTAAATTAATAGCCAGTTGTTCGCAAACTCCTACACACGCTCCACAATAGCCACATTTTTTGTAATTTATCTTTACCATAATTTCCCTCACTTAAATATAGTTTTGGTTTAAAATATATCCAAATATTCACTAATAGTCTTTTTAACTGTATCAACCATTACTTTAGTATCTTCGGAAGGAAATATATATTTGTCTTCTTCTATATTTAATTTCTCGTATCCTTCTAAAAAAGATACTGGACCATATTTTAAGCCAATCCCATAACCCCCTTCTAAAACACTTACAACGCTATATTTACTTAATTTATAGCCAGCAAACTTATAAAATGTTTCAGTTAAATCAATAGATGCTAAGCCATCATTCATATAGGCATCAAAACCAGAAGAAACTAAAACAATTTTTGGCTTAAAGTATTTTAATATAGGATCTACAATCTCAACCCATGCATATATATAATCAGAATCAGTAGAATGTGATTTAAATGGAAGATTTATTTTAGTCCCTCTTGCATTATCTCCTCCTAAATCAAAAATATCCCCAGTTCCAGGATATATTCCTTTTTGATGAAAGTCTATATGAATAATATCTTCATCATTCCAAAAAATTTCTTGTGTGCCATTTCCATGATGAACATCAAAGTCAATTATTATAACTTTTTTCATAAATTTTTTTAATAAATATGCAGAACCACAAATATTGTTAAAAATACAGAATCCATTTGATGGAGCTCCTAAAGCCCTCCCAGAGATTCCAGCATGATGTCCAGGAGGTCTTGTTAAAACAAAATATAAATCTTTATTTTTTAAAGATAACTTTACAGCATCTTTGGACATTTTAAATGCTGATAATGCCGCATCTAGTGTGCCTTTACATATATAGGTGTCAGTGTCATAGTATGTAAAATTTAAATTACTTAGATTAATAATAGTTTCAACATACTCTTTATCGTGAATTTTTAAAATCTCATCAATAGTGGATTTTTCATTCATCAAAATTATATCGTTGTATCCTTTTGATTTCAAATTTTCTAAGATTATTTTAACTCTTTCTGGATTCTCTACATGATAAAATTTAGGTTTATGCTTTAAAACTTCTGGATTAAATAATATTTTTGACATTATTCATCCCTAAATCAATTTTTCATAGCCAATATTGAATGCCATAAGGTTTTTTTCTTCAGTTCCTTTTGGAACACTATCTAAAATCGCTTTTTCCATACTCTCCTTTGAGACAATTTTTGTTAATTTAGTTAATGCTCCCAACATAACGATATTCGCAACTATTGGAAGTTTTATCTCTTCTGAGGCAATTCTCGTAAATGGAACTTTATAAATTTTTACATCAACTTCTGGTTTTTCAGATGTAGAAACCAAATCCTCATCTACTAACAAAATCCCTCCTTCTTTAATGTCGTCTTTATATTTATCATATGCCTGTTGTGACATACATACTAAAATGTCTGGCTTTATAACTTTTGGATAATCTATGGGTTCATCACTTATAACTACCTCAGATTTACTTGCTCCTCCTCTCGCCTCTGGTCCATAAGATTGCGTTTGAACTGCCTCTTTATTATCGTATAAAGATGCGGCTCTACCTAAGATAACTCCTGCTAAAATTATCCCTTGCCCACCAAATCCTGATAATCTTATTTCTTTTCTCATTTTGTCCCTCTCCTTTTTTGAATTTTTTAATTTGAAAATAAATTTTAGTGTATAATAAGTTAATAAAACAATAAATTACCCAACCAGATTATTTTTATTTATTCCTTATTTTTTTCTTTTAGTCTTTCTATTAATTTATTTAATTCTTCAACAAATTCTGGTTTTTCAATGTCTAAAAACTCTCCAACTATTATTTTTCCATTTAGTTCTTCTTCACTTAGGTTTTTAGCTCTGTTTATATGAATGGAATTCTCTTTAAAAAATTTAATCATATCTGCTGGTCTTTTTGAAATATTAAATCTACCATAGTATGTTGGACATTGAGAAACTACTTCAATAAAAGAAAATCCTTTTTTCTGAATGCCTTTTTTAATTGCTCTAACAAGTTGAATTGGATGAGCCGTTGTCCATCTTGCCACATAAGTGGCTCCAGCAGACATAGCCAATTTACATAGATCCATACTATTCTCTATAAAGCCATAAGGGGCAGTAATTGCTTTTTTTCCATAAGGAGTTGTTGGAGAAACCTGCCCTCCTGTCATTCCATATATGTTGTTATTTATACAGATAACTGTTAAATCTATATTTCTCCTACATCCATGAATGAAATGATTCCCTCCTATAGCCGCTAAATCTCCATCTCCTGTAAATACTACAACATATTTATCTGGCCTTGCAATTTTTACACCGGTTGCAAAGGCAATAGGTCTTCCATGGGTTGTGTGTAAAGAATCACAATACAGATAGCCTGAAATTCTTGATGAACAACCTATTCCAGATATAGCTATATAGTCCTCTGGCTTAATGTTTAATTCTTCAATAGCCTTTAAAAAACAGTTTATAACTATTCCATTACCACAACCAGAACAGAAAATATGTGGCAATCTGTCCCTTCTCATATACTTTAAAGAAGGATGCAATATATCACCTCAAAATTTTTATTTTAATTTGTTTGCTTTAATTTATTTATATGGATTATTTTTAGTTTATCTCTTTCTCATTGTTACAGTGTGACTTAATTCAAACACGGCGCCAGACAACTCATTTCCAATATCTTGAATATTTGCCAAATCTAACTCAATCTCATCCTTTTGAACAGAGATTGCAACAGGTAAATATTTATATGCAATTTCAAACATTTCAAAAGGTTTACATAATAAGTCAATTCCTATCAATCCATTAAAGTTTTTGTCACTGAAATTTTGAGTTATAACTTTATTGATAATTACATTTTCCATATTTAAAGAGGCTATCAAATTCTTTATAACCTCTTCTTCACTTTTTCCAAAACCTTCAAAAACTGCCTTAACTCTTATAAATCCTTCATCTTCAAAATCAATTATTTCATCTTCGTCATATTTTCCTTTTTTGTATTCTTCTACATTAATCTCTTTCTTTTTTTCTTCATCTATATATACGTTAAATCCAACCTTGTATGTCTCTACAAAGGTTTTAAAAAAACTTATAACTAAACCTAAAACTTCGTTTATTTCATTAGATTTGAGTTTTAATTTTGATGGCTTTATAACTTCTATGTCAGCACCATACTTTAAACAGAAATCTATATAATCTTTAAAACTACCAAACTCTATTTCAAACTCTCCAATTTTTGTATAAAACTTTAAATTTTCATTTTCTTCTAAATCTTCATCAACATATCTAAGTTTAGCGTTATATTTTTCTTTTAATTCCTTAGATAATTTTTCAAATTCTTTTTCGACTATATCTTTTACATTCCCTTTAACTTCTTCTAATGCATGTATTTTTATCATTCTACCACCAAAGTAAAAATATAATTATTAAGATTAATTCCTTCAACTTCACAATATAAAAATTTTAATTAAATAAAGAATATCTTCTTAATACAAAATCTCTTCCTAAGGTAGCTAAGAAAGAACCCAACTTTGGACCATACTTTTTGCCCAATAAAATCATATATGACGCTTGGAAAGCATCTCTTGGATTTAAACCAATATCTTTTGCTGTTTGATATATTAATTCATGCAAAGTTAGAGCGTCAAATTCAGCAGTCTTTAATTTTTCAGCAAAGTATTTAATCCATTCTTTTTGCTTATCCTTCAATTTTTCATATATTTCTTTTGCTTCATTCTCATCAATTATAATCAACTTTTCTCCATACTTCAAGGCCCAGTTTCTTGCCATTAATAATCTATCCTTTAACTTTTTTAAGCTAAATTCATCAATATTTTCCACATTGTAATTATTCCTTTTCAAAATTTCAAATACTCTCTCCATATCTACGTCATTTTTTTCTTCATTATAGGTTAGTTGAGCAATAATTGAACAAAATCTGTATGGAACTACAAAAGGTTTCGTTTCTGGAATTTTTAGGGTTGATAATTCATAAATTCTTATTTTTTCTAAATCATCCTCATTTAAGTCATTTCTATCTTTGTTATTGAAGTAAAACTCCTCTAATCTATCATACTCATCAACTAAATCAGGAATTTTCTTTAAATCAAAGTCAATGTGTTTTGTTGGCTTACTTCTCATAATTAAGTATCTTAAAATCTCTGGGTGAGCTATGTAAGTCCAATCCTTTACAGCAAACACTACACCTTTTGAGGAACTCATTGGAATTGCCTTATCTCCAACCTTTAACTGAATCCATTCATAAACAACCTTTTTAGGAGGTTCATAATTATAAACTTCTCTTGCTATTAAAACTCCTGTATCATAAGAGCCACCAGCGGCGGCGTGATCTTTACCCATTGGCTCGATTGTTACATTGAATATGCTCCATCTCGCTGGCCAATCTACTCTCCATGGAAGTTTTGCTCTACCTTTGTAAGGTTTTACAACTCCCTCAAATCCACAAATCTCACATTTATAATATACTTCTTCTTTCTCACTATCGTATTTTAAAACCTTTGTCTTTAATCTTCTACAATTTTCACAAACAACATTGATAGGATACCAATCATCTGGTAATGGAGTAGATCTAAATTTATTTAAAATTTCCATTATTTTTTCTCTATTCTCTAAGGCAATTTTTATTTTCTCATCATAAAATCCTTCTTTATAGAGTTTATCAGCCCTATAAGTTGTTATTTCTATTCCTAAATCATCTAAACTCTCTAAATAAGGTTTTAAAAAGTGCTCTGCATAATTTTCACAACAACCCTCTGGACAAGGGATTTCACTTAGAGGCATTCCTATGTATTGTTCAAACTCTTTTGGTAAAAATGGATACAACTTCCTTAAAGGGTCATAAGTGTCTGCTATAAATATTAACTCTGCCTCAACATCCATATTTTTTAAACTTTTATAAATTGCATCTGCTGTTAGTGTTTCTCTTGCATTTCCTATATGAATATGTCCCGAAGGAGTTATTCCAGTAGCCACTACATACTTATCTACTTTTTTCTCTTCAATTAATTTTTTAGCTATTACATCAGCCCAATGCATAATTCCCCTCAATAATTTTGTTTTAAAAAACTGGATGGAATTACTTATTTTATTGAACTATATAAAAATTAATGTTATATTATATATCCTAATGATTTATATATTTCTATATATGGATATTTTATGCTATTAAAAAATTTAAATATTTTTATCTCCTTTGGGGCTTGATTATATACCCATAGGGCTCCGCCCTATTGGGATACCCGGGATGCATTGCTTCTTAAAAGAAGCAATGCCTCTTTTTGCCTTTCCCTTTGGGGCCTGATTTTAAACTGGTAAGGATGTCAGAGATCAATCCATTAACACAAAAGAAGATTTATTTCCATCCCCTTTGGGGCTTGATTTTAAACATTAAAGATGTTGCCATAGTTGAATTAAAAAATAAACTATTTCCATCCCCTTTGGGGCTTGATTTTAAACTTTTTTAGTGAGTTATTAACTTTTTTAATTTCAATTTCTGTATTTCCATCCCCTTTGGGGCTTGATTTTAAACAGGACACAATTTGAAGAGATAATTTTCTAAAATTACTTTATTATACTTCTTTATATAGGGGTTATAGTTCGGAGGGTCAATTACCCTTGTTATTTATATACCTCCGAACTTTTATTTATACTTTTCTATTTTGGTTTATTGTCTTTAAAATCCTTAAAATTTTTGTTATTAACCTAATTATCGGGGAAAATTAGAGATAAAAACAGTTAAATAAAATCTCCTAAAAATCTCAATAATTTAGTAAAGTCAAATATTAAAATTAATCAAAATAAAAGACCCTCTGAAATTGGATAAAAATTTTTAAAATTAAAAAATTTCAAATTAAACCCCTCTAAATTAAAAAATAACAATTTTTAGCGAGAGAGAAGGGATAATAAATAAAAATAAAAACTAACTTATGGGAGGTATATCAATAAGAGGTAGAGCCTCTTATGGTCGTATAAACCTTGCATTACTTCTTTTTATAAATTCTTCACAAACCTTTTCAGGTTTTCCTTCCATAACTAATTTATTATTATCTAAGAGTATTGCTCTATCACTAATCTCTTTAATAAAATCTACACAGTGAGACACTAAAACTATTGTTGTGCCAAATTTCTCATTTATTTTCTTTAAATAGTTTGCAACATCTCTTAATGTTATTGGATCTAAATCTCCAAAAGGCTCATCTAAGAATAAAATCTTTGGCTTAGTTATTAACTGCAAAGCCATAGCCACTCTAACCTTTTGCCCTCCGCTAAGTTCAGAAACTTTTTTCTTTAAAATGTCCTTACCTAAATCTAACGCCTCTAAAATTTCATCTGGCTTAAAATCTTCAACAATTGGTGGGAATAGTTTATAAATTATATCTTCTGTTAAACCCATCTTTTGAAGTTTTGAAATTCTCTCTGCCTCTGGGACATCGATTAATTGATAAATTGCATCTACAATCTTTGGAGAAATGCCAAGTTCATCTGCCTTTACTTTTGCATGAGCAATTGCCTTTTCTCCTTTTAATCCCAATCTATATTTTAATAAATTTTCAACTGTTTGATAATATGGTAGAGAAAACTCTTGATGCATAATTCCTATTCTCTTTCTAAGTTCTATTCTTTCCCATCCATATTTGGTTATATCAACTCCATCAACAATAATTCTTCCTTCATTAGGTAATTCTAAGCCAGCCATCAATCTCATAATTACAGTTTTTCCAACACCACTAGGCCCAATAATAGACACTATTTCCCCCTCTTTAACATTGAAGGAGATATTTTTTAAGTTTAGTGTTTCTCCTCCATGAATAACATAGTATCTCTTAGAGACATTTTCAACTTTTATTATATCATTGTCTTTTATTTTAGGAGTTCTTATATAAGGTGGCTTCATATCTTTCAAAAACTCATTTAAGACTGTTTCAACATCTCCAATTTTTTTTACTTTTCCATCTTCCAATAATATCAATCTATCACAAAGATATCTATGCACTTCTGGCAAATGGGAGGTTATAATTACAGTTATATTTAACTTATCTCTAATATTTTTAATTACATCTAATAGTTTCTGCTTAGATGCTGGACAAGCCATTGTTGCTGGTTCATCCAATAATAAAACTCCCTCTCCCTTTTCATAAATTTTAGCTATCTGCCTACCTAATATTAGCCTTTGTTTTTCTCCTCCACTTAGTATGTTTGCAAAAGCATCCTTTTTATGTTCTAAACCAACTAATTTTAATATCTCTAAGGCTTCTTTTTCATACTCTTCCCATTCCTCTTCCATTGGCAATAATTCATCAGATTTGTTTCTTATGGCGTAAAGTTTTCTTATAATGTTATTAATTACTGGCTCTGCCCATAGTGCAAAATTTCTCTGTAAATGAATAGCAGTTACCTCTTTAAAGTTATCTTTTCTACCCAATATTTCTACTTCCCCTTCATCGTAATCTAAAGAACCTCTTAAAATTCTAATTAGAGTAGTTTTTCCTGCTCCACTTTTTCCAACAATTCCTAAAATCTCTCCCTTTTTTGCTTCAAAAGAGACATTATCTAATGCTTTAAAATCCCCATATTTTTTTGTTAAATTTTTTACCTTTACTGCTGTGCTCATAATCATCACCATTTATATAAATTTTATATATTTATTATTATCAAAAGATTATTAAAGTTTTTAACATTCTTGGGTGGGAGTATCATTGGAGGAATAATTTTGTCTGGTGGTAAAGGAGAGAGAATTGGCGGAAAAAAACCATTTAGAATTTTTAATGGAAAGTATCTTATAAATTATCCATCAGACATTTTAAAAAGTTTGAATATTCCTTATGTTACAGTTTTTGCAAAAAATTCTATTGACTTAGATAAAGAAAAAGAATATTTAAATAAATATAACTGCATAATATCTTTTGACTTGATTGAAAATAAAGGCCCTCTTATGGGAATTTTGTGCGGTATGAGGGTTTTAAATGCAGAGTGGTTTATTGTTTTGCCGTGTGATTGTCCATACATAACGAAAGAATCTATAATAAAATTAATCTCTTATATAAAAATATCTAAAAAAGGTAATTTATGCATAGTTCCAAAGCATGAGAATGGTTTTATAGAGCCACTATTTGCCCTATATAGAAGAAGTTCTTTACATCTTCTAAATAAAATACTAATGGAAGATAATAACTTATCTTTAAGATATTTTATATCTTACTTAAATCCGTTTTATATAAAGGCTGAAAATTTAGATAGATCTAAAAAAATCTTTAAAAATATAAATACAATACAGGAGTTGAAGTATGAATAATATTGGTGAAAATAATGGTTACTTTAGAAAAAATAGAATTAAAAAACTTTAAATCATTTAAAAAATTATCATTAGACATTCCACAAGGATTTACAGCCATTGTAGGGCCAAATGGTAGTGGAAAATCCAACATAGTTGATGCTATACTTTTTGTTTTAGGAAAAACCTCTGCTAAAAAGTTGAGAGCAAACAGGTTTAAAGAATTAATAACTTATCACAACGGAAAGAGAGAAGAGTATTCAGAGGTTTGTTTATATTTTTCAAATGATAATAATGTATTTAACGTTAATGCAAATAGCGTAGGAATATTGAGAAGAATTAAAAAAAGTGGAGAAACTGACTATTTTTTAGTTTGGAAAGAGAATGACAAAGAAAAAAGAAAAAAGTTATCTAAGTATGAAATTATTGACTTATTTAGAAAGTTAGGTTTGTTAGGGGATACGGTAATATCGCAAGGAGATTTATTAAAAATTATAAATATTTCTCCAATTGAAAGAAGAAAAATTATTGACGAAATTAGTGGAATTGCAGAATTTGACGAAAAGAAGAAAAAGGCAGAGGAAGAATTGAAAAAGGCAAGGGAATTAATTGAAATGATTGACATAAGGATTAGTGAAGTAGAAAATAATTTAAAAAAACTTAAAAAAGAAAAGGAAGATGCTGAAAAATATATAAAGTTAAATGAGGAGTTAAAATCAGCAAAATATCTTTTAATTTTAAAAAGAGTTAATTATCTAAATATCATTTTAGAGAATATCCAAAATGACATTAAAAGTTTAGAAAGTCTCAAAGATGAATTTATAGAAAAAATTAAAGAAATAAATGCTAAAATTGAAAATTTAAAGTTAAAATTAAATGATATAATAAACGAACTAAATGAAAAAGGCAATGAGGAAGTTTTAGAACTACATAAGTCAATAAAAGAATTGGAGTTAGATATTGAAAATGATAAAAAAGTTTTGGACAATAGTATAAAGGAGTTAAATAAAGTTGAAAGTGAAATTAAAACTAAAAAGAATGAAATTGAAAATACCCAAAAAAAGATAATTGAATATAGAAATAAAATAATTGAAAAAGAAAATAAGATTAAAGAAATTGAGAGTAAGATTAACGATTTAAATTATGAAAAAGAAAGATTAATGGATGTAATCTCTGAAAGTGAAAATATTATTAAAAATTTAAAGAAATTAGAAATAGATTTAACTGATGAAATAGAAAAAAATCAGAACGAACTTTATAAATTAAAAAAAGAATTAAATGATTTAGAAAATACAATAAATAAAAAATACTTTGAAATTGAAAAAAATAACGAAATTATTATAAAATTAAAGGAAGAACTTGAAAATTTTGAAGTCGTTGATACTAAGCCACTATATTTAGAACTCGAAAACTTAAAAGTAGAGATAGAATTTTCAAAAAAGAAAATAAAAGAACTTGAAGAAAAAAAGAAGGATTTGCAGATAAAATTGGATGAATTGCATTCTCAATATGTTAAAGAAAATGCAAGAATTAGGGCATTAAAAGAAATGGATGAGTTTTGTTTAGATAGAGCTATTAAAGAAATATTAAATGCCAATTTACCGGGCGTTATTGATATAGTAGGAAATTTAGGAAAAACCAAGGTTGAATATAAGACAGCAATTGAAGTGGCGGCTGGAAATAGGTTAAATTACATAGTTGTTAAAAGAATAGACGACGCTGTAAGGGCTATAAAGTATCTAAAAGAGAGAAAACTTGGAAGAGCCACATTTCTACCGTTGGATAGAATTGAGGGTAGAGAGGCAGATTATATAGATGAAGATGGTGTCATAGGAAGGGCAATTGATTTAGTAGAGTTTGATGAAAAATATAGAAAAATTTTCGAGTATGTATTTGGAAACACTGTAATAGTTAAAAATATTGATGTTGCCAAAGTTTTATCTGAGAAGTATAGAAAAGTTAGATTTGTAACATTGGATGGGGAGGTTATAGAGCCCAGTGGTGTGTTAAGAGGGGGAACATTCAAAAGTGGAGCAAAAATTAAAGTAGATATTGATTTGAGTAAGTTAAATGAAATAGCCAATAATATCAAGGTTGTTGAGAGTGAATTGAGAAATGTAAAAGGTGAAATTGAAAGATTAAATGAGATAATAAAGAAGAGCTCTGCTAAAAAAATGGAAATTGAAAACAAGTTAGAAATAATTAAGAAAAATGAAATGAGAAGGAGAGAAATTATAGAAAAAAACAATTTAAAAATAAAGGAGTTGGAATTAAAAAATAAGGAAATTTTAGAAGAAATTGGTAATTTAAAACTTAAAAAAGAAGAAATATCAAGTAAAATTGAAAAGTTAGAGAATAAGATAAATGAATTAATTGAAAAAAGAAAAAAAGTTATTAGTGAATTAAAAGAATATGAAAATAACGAATATCTAAAAAGATTGAGAGAGATTGACGAAGAATTAAAAATCTTAGAAAAAGAAAAAGATAAGTTAAAAAATGAGATTGAGAAAGAACTTAGTTTAGTAAAAGAGATATTAATTCCAAAAATTGAAGAGTTAAATAACAAAATTTCAGAACTAACAAATAAAAAAGAAATGCTAAAGAAAAATATACAGTTATATAAAGAAAGCATTGAAAAAAACTCATCTATATTAGAAGAAAAGAAAAAAAGATTTGAAGAATTATCTAAAAATATAAAATCACTTTCTGAAAAAAGAGAACATATAGAAAAAGAGATAGAAAACTTAGAAAAATGTAAAAAAGATTTGATAAATAAAGTGAGAGTTATTGAAAATAGAATAAATGAGCTTATAGTTGAAAAGGCAAAATATAAGAGTAAATTGGAAGAAGAAGAGAAAAAATTGTATCTATGCGAAAAAACAGATATAAATGAGGAATTAGATAATAAAAGCATTGAAGATCTTGAAATATACATAGGAGAAATAGAAAATGAAATAAAAAAATTAGAGCCAGTAAATATGAGAGCTATTGAAGATTATAACTATATTTTAAACAGATATAATGAGCTTATAGAAAAAAGGAAAGAATACGAAAGAGATGAAAAGAAATATCTACAATTAATGAAAGAACTTGAAAATAAAAAGAAAGACGTCTTTATAGAAGTTTTTAACAAGATAGCTAAGAACTTTGAGGAAGTGTATAAAGAGATTGGAGGAATTGGAAAACTAAGCTTAGAAAATGAGAAAAATCCATTTGAGGGAGGTATTTTAATCGATGCCTCACCAAGGGGTAAAAAATTATTAAGTTTAGATACCATGAGTGGAGGAGAAAAGAGTTTAACTGCCTTAGCATTTTTATTTGCTATTCAAAGATTGAATCCTTCACCATTTTATATACTGGATGAGATTGATGCCGCCTTAGATGTAAAAAACGTCTCTTTAATTGCAGATATGATTAAAAACGCCTCTAAAAAAAGTCAGTTTATAGTTATAAGCCATAGAGAACAGATGGTTAGTAAAGCAGATGTAGTTTATGGAGTTTATATGAAAAACGGTTTGAGTAAGGTAGTTGGAATAAAATTGTAACAAATCAAAATAAATAAAAATATTGGAGAGATAAGGATGATAAGGGAAATTTTTAGTTCAATAATGGGAGAAGGAAAGTATATTGGGAGGAGGTTTATATTTGTAAGATTTGCTGGATGTCCTTTAAAATGTATATATTGCGATGAAAATCATAAAAAATACTTAAATAGAGTGGAAAAATCTCCGGGAAGTGGGAAATTTGAGATACTAAAAAATATGGATATTGAGAATATAGTTAATATAGTAGATAGGTTAAAAACTCCAGATTTGTTTGCAGTGTCTTTTACAGGAGGAGAGCCACTACTTTATTTTAAAGAATTGAAGGAAATAGTTGAAATTTTAAAAGATAAAGAATATAAGACATTCTTAGAAAGTAATGGAATATTTCCAGACAGAGTTTTTTATTTTGATATAGCATCCATAGACATAAAGTTAAGAGAACATTTTAATAATATAAAAGAGGAAGAATATATAAAATTATATAGAAATGAAATAAAGACTATAAAAAATCTTTATAATTTGAATTCTGATGTTTATGCTAAAATTGTGATTATGGAAAATACCAATATAAATACTGTAAAAGAAATAGCAAAAGATTTAAGCGATATTGGTGATATAACTTTGTGTATTCAACCAGTGACGCCCTATGGAAATATAAAACCCCCTTCTAAGAGAAAATTATTTAAAATTATGGAGGCGTGTGGAGAATATTTAAAGGACAATGTTATGCTAACAATACAAATGCACAAGTATTTGGGTGTATTATAACTATATAAAAATATTAAATGTGGAGGTAGTAGCAATATGGATATATTAAAATTAAAGAGTAACAAAAGACAGAATTATAAATTATATTGGCATATATGGTATATATTATTTGGAATTCTCCTTATCTTAATGTTTAATTTAAAACCTCCATATAAAACATTAATTATTGGGACATTACTTATTATGATTTTATTTAAATTTTTTATTAGAAAAAAATAAAAATGATGAGGGAGATTTATGAACAAACAACTATTAAAAAAGGTTATTGAACTGAAAAATAATGGTTTAACTATTGGTGAAATTGCAGAGGAGTTAAATGTATCAATGGATACTGCAAGATATTTGGTTTTAAATGCTGAAAAATTATTGGAAAATGAGGAAAAATCTCTGAGTTTAAAAAATGTAGATATATTTATTGATTGGAGAAACATTGGAAGTTCGGCAAATAGATTAAAACATATTAGTTCAATAATTGTTGATATAATAAAAAGTAGAAATTTTGAATTTGATACAGTTGTAGGGATTTCAACGAGTGGAGTACCTATTGCTACATTAGTGGCAACTGAATTAGGTAAAGATTTAACTGTATATATACCAAAGAAACATATATCTGAAAAAGGTAAAAAAATATCTGGTTCAATTTCTCACAACTTTTCTCCTGTAAATTATAAAAGAGCAGTAATTATAGATGATGTTGTAACCAGTGGAAGTACTTTAAAAGAATGTATAAAACAGTTAAAAGAAATTTGTAGTCCAAAATTAATAATTGTTTTAATTGATAAAAGTGGATTGGATGAAATTGAAGAAGTGCCTTTAATTCCACTAATTAGAGTGGGAGTAGTAAATGTAGATGAAAAATAAGGAGGTAGTTTTAATGTTACCAAAAACAACAATAAAGAGAATAATGAAACAATATACTGACTTTAATATATCCTCTGAGGCAGTTGATGAATTAAACAATTTATTAATAGAAATAATAAAAATAACTACAGAAGTTGCTGAACAAAATGCAAGAAAAGATGGTAGGAAGACAATTAAAGCGAGAGATATTAGAAATTGTGATGACGAAAGATTGAGGAGAAAAATTATAGAACTCAGTGAAAGAACTGACAAGATGCCTATATTAATTAAAGAGATGTTGAATGTAATTACTTCCGAATTAGAATAAATAAAAAATAATTCCTAAATTAACGGGAGAGAGTATGAAGATTGCAGTAACTAAATTCTTAGGAACTAATTGTGAGTTGGATGTTTGTCATGCTATAAAATTAGCCGGTGGAAATCCAGAACTTGTTTTTTTTACTAAGGATAACTTAGATGAATATAAAGGGGCGGTAATTCCTGGTGGCTTCTCATACGGAGATTATTTAAGGGCAGGAGCAATAAGTGCAAGAACTCCAATAATCAAAGGATTAAAAAAGATGGTTGAAGAAGGGAAGCCAGTTTTAGGGATATGTAATGGGGCTCAAATTGGTTTAGAAGCGGGTTTTTCAAAAGGAACATTAACAAACAATATAAATGCAAGATTTATCTGCAAATGGGTATATATAAGAGTTGAAAACAACAAAACTCCATTTACTCAGTATTATAAAAAAGGAGAAGTTTTAAAGATACCAATAGCACACGCAGAGGGTAGATTTTACGCTGACGATGAAACTCTTGACTATATGTATAAAAATAATATGATAGTGTTTAAATACTGTGATGAAACTGGTGAAGTGACAGAAGAGGTAAATCCTAATGGATCTATTGACAATATAGCCGGAGTTTGTAACGAAAATCAAAACTGTGTTCTACTAATGCCTCATCCAGAAAGAGCTAGTGAAAAAATATTAGGTTCAGACGATGGTTTGAAGATGTTTAAAGGTATGTTAGATTATGCTAAAAAGATTTAGTTATTCTAATAATAAAATATTTTCTCTTGGATCTGCCTCAAAAACTATTTTGCCATCTTTAAATATTCTAACTATCCCACCACTTTGAGATACTGTAACGGCAATGGCTTTGGTATTTTTTGTTATACTTGCTGCAGCCACATGTCTTGCTCCTAATCCTTTTTTAATTTTTATATCTCCCTTACATTCTATAAATCTCCCAGCAGAAACTACTTTCCCATCATCAGTAATTATAAATGCTCCATCTATTGATGAGAGTTCTTTTATAGTCCCTTTTACATTTTCATCGAAGATACTCGCATTATGTCCTGCAAATGGATTTAATATCAAAGGTTTTGACATACTCATAACATTTAAAGTATCCCCAATAACAAATATTGTTCCAACATATTTTCCTTCTCTTCCTTCTCTTCCAATCTCCATAGCTAATTTTAAAATTTCTTTTAATGTTTTTTTCTGTTTTTCATCTAACTCTTCAAAAAGTTTGTATAGTTCTAACTCTTTTACATGATCTTTTACATTAACAACCATTATTGTATCTAACTTACCGGGAACTTTTGGCTCTCCAACTACTGCAACAATTCTATAATTATCTTTTAAAATCTTTAATTGAAGTGCATGAACTATACCACTACTAATTATCATACATCTATTGTCCTCCCTATACTTAATATATAAAGGATAGACATTATCAATATTTTCTTTACTTATTTTTTTGTAAGTTCCCTTATTTGGTGTGGCTACAATAATCTTTAATTTTTTATTTATATTTAAAATATCTAATATTTTTGAGTTATTATTTTTTTTTAGTAGTTTTTTTAGTATTTCATAAGAGTTTCCAGTTTCTGTAAATATCATAAATGCATCTGCTTTAATGTCATGTGCTAACTCTAATCCATGCTTTATTATATACTTAGAAATCATAACTCCACCTTATTGTTTAGCATATTTAACTAATGCCTCAGATATTTTTTTATCTGCATTTATTCCTAAATATTTAAAACCTTTAGTTCCAGGAGCAGAGTTTAATTCAATAACATAATAATATTCCTTAGTTGGTAGAATATCTACTCCCAATATTATAGCCCCTGACAATTCAGCACATTTCAATGCTAATTCTTCGAGTTCTTTATCTATTTTTAATTCTTCAACATAGTTTCCTAAGTAAAGATTAGTTCTAAAATCTCTGCTAACCCTCCTATATCCCCCTACAACTTCTCCATCAACAACTAATATTCTCATGTCTTTATATAAGCCATTTTCTTTAAAGTCAATAAATTCCTGTATTAATTTACCTTCCCATATTGCATTTTTTGTAAGATTTTTTAACTCATCAAAATTCCTTGCTATAAATACTCTCAAACCACACTTTGAAAATGAATCTTTTATAACTACTGGAAAACTTAAATTGTATTTTTCTATAAACTTTACAGCGTCTTCGTAATCTCTAATTAACGCTGTTTTTGGTGTAGGTATTTTATGTTTTGCAAGTAATTTAATACTTTTAAATTTATCCGAAGTTAAATATATAGTTTTTAGTGAATTAACAAATTTATATCCTTCAATTTCTAAGGCATTTATAAATTGCCATGAGTAAAGAGTTAATCTGTCAAAATAACATCCAATTCCACATCTTGAATGAATTAAGTCAGTTTCTAATTTAAAATCATAACTCATTAATGCTTCTGGATGAGAAAGTAAAAATATTTCCGCCTTATATCCTAATTTTTCAATTTCATTTTTTAAGTTCCAAACACTACAACTCTTTCCTTCTGGTGATATGATTGTTATCTTTACCATAAACATCTCCTTAAAATAAAATAGGCCTTAATAAAAATTTAGATTATATATAAAAATTTTATGGTTGTTTTTATACATTAGTTAATTCATCTATATAAACTAATTTCTGCTCTCCTGTAACCATATCTTTTACTGTTACTTTATTATCTTTAATTTCTTTTTCTCCAACAATAATTACTTTTTTAAAGCCTCTCGAATTTGCATAATCCAAAGCTTTTCTTAATTTTCTACCCATAATTTCCAATTCTACAATTTTCCCAGATTTTCTTAATTTATCTGCAATAATTAACGATTTTTTAATTAATTCCTTATCTTTTTTTATTGGAATTATTAAGATTCTTTCCTCTTCAATATTTAAATTATCAAGGTTCATCATAATTCTATCAAATCCATACGCAAAACCTACTGCTGGAGTAGGTTCTCCTCCAAAGGTTTCTATTAAATTGTCATATCTACCTCCACCACATATTTGCTTAGCTCCTTTTTTTCCATAAATTTCAAACACCATTCCAGTATAGTAATCTAAACCTCTCGCAATTCCAAAGTTTATAGTATATTTATCATAAATAACATACTCTAAAATCTCCTCTAAATTATTTATAGCCTCAATGGATTTTGGGAAATCTTTTAAAATCTCTTTTAATTCTTCTAAAATTTCTTTACCTCCTTTAAATTTTAGTATTTCAAATATTAAATCTTTCTTTTCTTTATCTAAAATCTGAATTAAATAATTTTCTAAATTTTCATAATCCTCTTTGTCTATCAATCTCCTAATTTTAATTTCCTCTTCTTCACTAATATTAAACCTTTCTAAAACTCCTTTTAAAACTCCTAAGTGTCCTATATGTACATCAAAATCTAAACCAATATTTATTAAACCATCTATTGCTAAATTTAAAATTTCAGCATCTGCTAATGGCTCTTTACAGCCAATTAACTCGCAACCCATTTGCCAAAACTCTCTAAATCTTCCTGCCTGTGGTCTTTCATATCTAAAGCAGTTAGCAAAATAATAAAGTCTTAAAGGTTTTTGTAATATTTTTAATTCATTTATGTAGAATCTCACTACTGGGGATGTCATCTCTGGTCTTAAAGCCATCTCTCTACCGCCGTGATCTTTAAACACATATAACTGCTTTCTAATCTCTTCCCCAGTTTTTTTAGCAATTAACTCAAAACTTTCAAAGGTTGGAGTTAATATCTCTAAATATCCATATCTCTCAAAAACTTCTCTTAACTTATTCTCAATGTATCTCCTTTTTTTCATTTCTTCTGGTGTAAAATCTCTCGTCCCTCTCGGCTTTTGAAACATATCTATCAACCTATATTTTTTTATTTTTAAGTGATTAAACTCTTCAATATTTCAATGAAATTATCTATATGTTCTTTTTTGATGTGAGGCATTACAACAATTCTTAAAGCTTTAACACAACTGCAAATTGAAACATATATTCCTTTCTCTCTAAGTTTTTTACAAGTTTCTATATAATTCTCATCTTCAATAGTAATAATATTTAATATTGGCTCAATTACTGGATTAAAACTATTTTCTTTTAATTTTTTATAAAAATACAATGTATTTTCCATACATTCGCTAACTATTTTTCTTTGCCCTTCTCTTCCTAAATATTTTAAAACGGCATAAGTGCAAGGTCCACCAAAACCTACCCTTGTCCCTAAAATAGTAGTTTGCTTAGTTTCTGTTAAGTAAGGGGCATTGACTTCTAAATATTTTTTATAATTGATATTTTTAAATAAGATTCCTCCACTTGGTATGGGGCAGTGACCCATTTTATGAGGGTCAATAGTTATTGAATCTACTCCCAAAGAAAAATCAAACTTGTAATTAACACCTTTTTTCTTATATTTTGTCTCTAAAAAAGGAATTACCAATCCTCCAAAAGCGGCATCCACGTGAATATATATTTCATTATCTTTTGCAATCTTGCTAAGTTCTTCTATATTATCAATAGTTCCAAATTCAGTAGTTCCAGCAATTCCAACTATTCCATCTACATCGTAATCTTCAACAGAATCCTTAACAAATTTTTCATCCACTGTATAATCTTTTTTAAGAGGAGCGTAAATATATTTAAGATCCATCATATCTCTTCCTTTTTCAAATGAAAAATGGGCAGTTACTGGAACAATTATTTTAGGATGTTCATTTTTTGTTAAACCTTTTCTTTTTTTCTCTCTCCATATATTTTTTATACACCTAAGAGCCATTAAATTAGCCTCTGTGCCTCCACTAACTATATGCCCATAGACATTTTTGTTATTTAACAACTCTCCCAACAATTTTACTGCCTTCTCTTCCAACAATTTAGTTCCTTTAAATAGTCCAGGGTCTCCTAAATTAGTTTCTAAAAACATATTTACGATTTTTCTTGTAATTGGATGGATATTTGAACACATAGAGCCAAATATTTTTCCATCCTCATACTTTAAATCTAATGTTCTATATTTTCTTAATTCTTCATAAATTTCTTTTTCACTTATGCCTTTTTCTTGCATAAATCTCACTTACAAATATGTTAGACATTCTTGTTGAAATAGAAGATAAATAACTAATAAAGATAAATGTAATATATAAATTATAAATCCATATTTTAAAAACTCAATTAAATATATGTTTCCTTTTGATAATCTTAAAGTTATTAAATTTGCAAAAGAGGCAATTAATGTTCCATTTCCCCCTATATTCACACCATAGGCAATTGGTAACCAATTATTATATATATTTGACATTAAAATGGCTGTTGGAACGTTTGAAAGGATTTGAGATAATATTGAGGCATAAACCATAATAAATATGTCATTCTCATAACTAATTTTAAAAAACTCTATAATACCTAACCTTTTTAAACCCTCAATATCTATGAATAAGGCACAAAATGTTAAAATAAATAGATAGTCGATTTTTACTCTTTTAATTAATGAAATACAAAGAATTATTGGAAATAAATAAATATAGTTAAACATTCCCAAAATTGATACAACAACTAAAATAAATATTACTAAGTAAATTAACCATTCTTTTTTAAATTCTTGATTGTTTATTAATTCTATATTTATCTTTGCTCTTTTAAAATCTAAAAAAGGGATTAAAATTAAAAGTCCAAAAATTTCTAATGGTAACATATTTACTATGAAATTTATTGGGTTTATATTGTAATGTTGATATATGAACAAATTTTGCGGATTCCCAAAGGGTGTTAAAGAACTTCCAATATTTGCTGAAATTCCTTCCAACATTAAAATTTTTCTTAAATTTATATCACAATATTTAGATATAATCAAAGTTATTGGAATTACTACAAAGAGAGCAATATCGTTTGTTACAAACATAGACATTATTAAAGTCAATAAAATTAGAACAATAAAAACTCTATCAGTTTTTTTTAGTATTTTTAAAGAAATCCACTCCAAAAATCCACAGTCTTTTAAAATATTAACAATTACTAATATGTAAAATAAACTAAAAATAGTTTTCCATTCGATAATATATACTATTTCAATTGGCTTTATTAAGAATATTAAAAATAATACAGAAAGAATAATAAAAAATATAAATATAATCTCATCAACATTTAACTTTTTAATCATATTCTTTCACTCAATACATTGGATTATTATTTTATTTGGATTATTATTTTATATAATATATTATTTAGGTGGTAAAAAATGATATTGTTTTTTGAATATGCAATTGCCTCTGGGTTTGAAGATGAAGGAATTTTAAAAGAAGGAAAAATGATGTTTGACACTTTATTAAAACAATTTTTAGACATTGATAGAGTTGTATCTTTAATTTATAAGGATTTTGTTGATTACTATAAAAATTTTAATAATCTTGAAATAATAGAGATTGAAGATAAAAAGAAAGTTGAAGAAAAATTAGACAACATTTTAAAAAATAAAAAAATTGACTATGTATTAACAATAGCCCCAGAGGAAGATAATATATTATACAATTTAACGAAAATCATCGAAAAATATCCAGTAAAAAATTTAGGTAGTTTTTCAGAAGGTGTAAAAATATCTGGAAATAAATATTTAACATACTTAGCAATTAAAGATTTTGTAAATGTTCCTAAAACATTTCCTCCTAAAAAGTATGTAGTAAAAAAGATAGATGGATGTGGTGGAAAATTTGAAATTTTAGATGATAATTATATAATTCAGGAATTTATTGATGGAGAAAATTTGTCAGTGTCTTTAATTGTCGGAAAAAATAAAATTTACCCTCTCTCTTTAAACAAACAGTATATTGATGATAGAGGTTTTATTGGGGCAGATGTGAATATTGAGCACAAATTAAAAGATATAATTTTTAACGAAGTAATTAAAGGTATTAAATATATAAATGGATTAAATGGTTATGTAGGAGTTGATGTCATAGTTAATAATGATGAAATTTTTATTATTGAAATAAATCCAAGAATAACAACAACTGTCTATGGATTAAAAACAAAACCAAGTTTAGGAGAATTATTAATAAAAAATGCAAAGAATGAAGAACTAAAATTTAATGTTAGAGGAGAAAACTTTACAATTGACAAATAATTGGTGAGATTATGAATAAAGATCCAAAAGATATAGTGCTTAAAGAAAGTGTAGATATAAAAGGAATTGAAATTGAAGGTCCTTGGTTAGATGATAATATTAGCTTAGAAGAAGTTATCAAAAAATACTACTTAAAGATTGGTTTTCAGGCATCTCATATAGGTAAGGCAATAAATATTTGGAAAGAAATTGAAGATAAAAGGAAAAAGGGAGAGGAGATAACTATATTTTTTGGATACACTTCAAATATTGTATCTTCTGGGCTAAGGGAGATTATAGCATACCTTGTAAAGCATAAAAAAGTTGATGTTATTGTTACGACTGCTGGCGGAGTAGAGGAGGATTTTATAAAATGCTTGAAGCCCTTTATATTGGGAGATTGGGATGTAAGTGGGAAAATTTTAAGAGAAAAGGGAATAAATAGGATTGGGAATATTTTTGTCCCTAATGATAGATACATAGCATTTGAGGAATATATGATGGAGTTTTTTGAAGAAATACTAAAATTAGAAAAAGAAAGTGGTAAGATTATTACAGCAAGTGAATTTACATACAAATTAGGGGAATTTATAGACAAAAAATTAAAGGATAAAGAGAAAGAAAAGTCAATATTGTATTGGGCATATAAAAACAACATCCCTATATTTTGTCCAGCCATAACTGACGGTTCTATTGGAGATATGCTATATTTTTTTAAAAAATATAAAAAAGACACTGATTTGATGATAGATATAGCAAATGATATTGTAAAATTAAACGATATAGCCATAAATTCTAAAAAAACTGCATGCATAGTTTTAGGAGGCTCACTACCTAAGCATAGTATTATAAATGCAAACCTATTTAGGGAAGGGACTGACTATGCTATATATATAACTACAGCATTACCTTGGGACGGTTCTTTAAGTGGTGCTCCCCCAGAAGAGGGAGTTTCATGGGGAAAGATTGGAAGTAAAGCAGATTATGTGGAAATTTGGGGAGATGCTACAATAATATTTCCATTATTGGTTTATTGTGTGATGAAAGAATAAAGGTTGAAAATATGCTATATGTTGTTGGTATTGGTAGTGGTAGCGAATTGCATATAACTAAGGAGGCAGAAGAAGTTTTAAAAAATGTAGATTTAATAGTGTGCTATAAAAATTACAAAAAATATGTTGAAAGATTTAATAAGCCAATATATACAACTGGAATGACGAAAGAGATTGACAGAGTAGAGTATGCTTTAAAAGAATCTAAATATAAAGATGTTGCCTTAGTTTCAAGTGGAGATCCTACAATTTATGGATTAGCATCATTAGCATATGAAATAAATTCAATTAAAAACTACAATGTAGAAATAAAGGTAATTCCTGGAATTACTGCCGCTTCATTGGCTTCATCAGTTTTAGGAAGTCCGTTAAATCATGATTTTGTTGTTATAAGTTTTAGTGATTTATTAACTCCACTAAGTACTATATTAAAAAGATTTGAATACGCTTTAAAAGGGGATTTTGTTATCTGCATATACAACCCACTAAGTAAGAAAAGAAAAGAGCCTTTTTTAAAGGCAATGGAGATATTAAAAGATTTTGGAAAAGATATAAATTACATTATCGGGATAGTAAAAAATGCTGGAAGAGATAATGAAGAATATTTAATTACAAACTTTGAGGAATTTTATAAAAATTTAGAAAAATACTTAGAATTTATAGATATGAACACAATAATAATTATTGGTAATTCTTCAACAAAAATTATAAACAATAAGATGGTAACTCCAAGAGGTTATCTCAATAAATATAAAATTTTGTAAAAATTAGGTGGAATGTATGCTTGAAAAGATAAGAGAGGAATTAAATAATTATTTTTTAGAAAGAAGAGAAGAAATAGATATTGCCTTAACTTCTATATTGGCTAATGAACATACTGTGTTTTTAGGAAATCCTGGAACTGCTAAGTCACAATTAATTAGAGCTATTGCCTCTCATCTAAATGCCAATTACTTTGAAAAACTTGTAACAAGGTTTACAACAGAGGATGAACTTTTTGGACCATTAAGCATTAAAGAATTAAAAGATAATGATAAATTTGTTAGGAAAACTAATGGCTATTTACCTACGGCTGAAATTGCTTTTTTAGATGAAGTTTTTAAAGCAAATAGTAGTATATTAAATGCATTACTATCCATTATAAATGAAAGAATCTATCACAATGGAGACAAAATAGAGAAAGTTCCTTTAATAAGTTTGTTTGGAGCGTCCAACGAATTGCCAGTGGAAAATGAACTATTAGCATTTTACGATAGATTTTTGTTTAGGAAAGTTGTAAGAGGTATAAAATGTTATGAAAATCTTTCAAAACTTATTGATTTAGAAGAGGAATATAAGCCAAAAACTGTTATAGATATTGATGAACTTAAAAAGTTGCAAAAAGAGGCTTTGAAAGTAGATATTTCTGACATAAAAGAAAGTTTGATTAGAATAAAAATATCGTTAGAAAGTGAAGGTATAAAAATTTCAGATAGAAGATTTAAAAAGTCAGTGAAGGCTGTTAAATGTTTTGCATACTTAAATGAAAAAGAAAAGGCAGATGTAAATGATTTAGACATTTTAAGGCATATATATTGGAACGAGCCAGATGAATTCTTTAAGGTTTCTGTTGAGATTTTTAAAGTTTCTAATCATTACGCTGGTTTTGCATTAGAGCAGAGAGAAATATTAGATAATCTTATAAACGAAATAAAAAAAATTGATAAAGATAAAATACAATTGGGTGGAATAGAGTATAGAAAATGCCTTGAAATTTTAGGTAAGTTGAATAGTATGGTTATATCATTAAAAGATGTTAAAAATAAGGCAATTGAAAAAAATAAACCTTATGAATTAGTTGATGATGTTTTAAAAGAGGTTGAAGGAGTCAAAAAGTATGTTGAAGAGTTGTTAAAGGGTTAGATTATGAAAAATGTTATAAAACATGATGCATATGATAAAAAAAGTTTTGAGAGGTTTTTAAAGAACAGTAAATATTTACAAAAACTTCTTGATTATTATTCAAAATATCAACCAATTCACGAAAAATTGGTAGAAGATACATTTTACGCATTCTTTAAATATGTTGTTGAATTCAACGAGCATATTGAAGAAAAATTTAAAATAAATAAGGCAATTTTAGAGGGTGCAATGAAAAATATTGAGTATGAGAAAAGCAAACTTTTAACTGAATTGGATGAAGTTAATGCAGGAACAGCCACAATAATGTTCTGTGAAAAATTTTTCGAAAATTTAAAACTTAAAAAATTAAATAAAGAATTAAAAAATTTTATAACTAATGGAAAAAGTAAAGATTTAGAGGAGAAATTAAAAGAAACTGCAAAGGAAACTATGAAAGAAATCTCAAACGAAATTTTTGAAGTGATACAGGGTTATAAATCAATTAAAAACTATGGTAAAGGAAAAGGAGATAAAAAAATACTGTCAGTTGAAGATAAAATAAGGTTAGCGGATAAAATTTTACAAAATAGAAAAATTAAAGAAATAATAAAAAAATTAGGAAAGTTAAGATTAATTGCAATAAATGAATATAAGTCAAAAATTAGACACTATTCAGGAGAAGTTTATTCAATAAAAATTGGTAGAGACTTAAAGAAGTTATTGCCTAAAGAAATAGTTAATTTTTCTGATGAAATATTATACTACGATTTTTTGAGGAGATATGTAGATAAAAAACTTTTAATTTATGATATATACAACAAATTGGAAAAACAAAAAGGACCTATTATAGTTTTGTTAGATCACAGTGGTTCAATGTATGGAGAAAGGGAGATATGGGGAAAGGCTGTTGCAATATCCTTAATAGAAATTGCTAAAAGAGAAAATAGAAACCTTTATTATATTGCCTTTGATGACGGCGTTAGATTTGAAAAAAAGATAAACCCTAAAAATATAAATATTGATGAAATAATTGAAATTGCCTCAATATACTTTGGAGGAGGAACAAACTTTGAGGAGCCATTATATAGGGCTGTAAATATAATAAAAGAAAATAACACCTTTAAAAATGCTGACATTTTATTTATAACTGACGGTTATGCAGAAGTGAGTAATAAATTTTTAAAAGAATTTAATATGTTTAAAAATGAAAATAACGTTAAATTAATCTCTGTATTTGTAGAAACCTTTCCAACAGAAACCTTAAAAATGATTTCTGATGAAGTTATAAAAGTTTATGACTTGGCAGATGAAGAAACAAAAAAGATTTATAAAAGTTTAATTTAAATTAACTTTTTCTCAACGACCTCTCCTCTTGGCTCAACTTCTTCAAATATCTGTGCCTCAAATCTATAAATTTTTGCATTTTCATCTAACCACATATCTGGGGGCAATCCAGCCTTTAAACATAAATGAGCTAAATATTCCACTACATCCCAACCATATTCAACAGGAACTTGAGGTAATAAAAGTCCAGAGTGTATCCCATATTTTATAATCAATCCATCTCTACCAATTTTTATTTTTTCTAAATACTCCCTTGGATGATTAACTTTTATAAGTTCTGGAGGAGTTAATATACTAACTTCTATAACTATATAATCCATTTCTTCTAATGTTACCGGAGGAAATCTTGGGTCTTTTGTAGCCGCACTTATTGCTGCTTCTTCTAATGCCTTTATTAATGGTAATATTGGTTCAGGAATTCCAATACATCCTCTTAGTTCTCTCTCAGGATAAGTATGTAAAGTGCAAAAACATCCTCTTTTTTCGTTAAATACCTCAGGATAGTTAGTTACTATCAATTCTTTACCAGATAAATGGTTTTCAATAACAGCCCTTGCAAATTTTACAGCAAAAGTTCCCTCTTCTAATGTTAATAATCTCATATTTTCACCTACTATTAAATTAAAAAATAATACGCTCAGATGTCCCAGGTATCATCACAGTTCAGTGAAGTCGGCACTCATCATCGCGTTTAGTCTCAATAATATTATTAAGTTATATACATAAAAATTTTTTTACATTTTATATAATTAAATCTACTGAATATTTAAAATTTTGAAAGAGTAATACTCTATAAAAATTTTTCATAACAAGGTATTTATATGAAACATATAGAATTAAATACAATTAAAATCGTTAATGATTAATAATGATAAATTTGGGTATGAGTTATGGTGATATCGTGAGATTTGAAGGGGATATAAAATCAATGACTTCTCAATTATTAAAGTTAAAAAATGTTAAAATCTCTGGAACTATAAAATTTGGAGAAAATACTGAGGAAGATGATAATTGGGAGCCAATGGGACCTACACCAATGCCAAAAATCCCTACATTAAGACATTGGGATTTTAAATTATTAGATAGGTATCCTCCGTTTTATATGCCAATTTGTGATTTGTGTTGTCTCTGTACCTTTGGAAAGTGTGATTTAAGTAAAGGAAAAAAGGGAGCTTGTGGTTTAAATATAAAGGCTCAACAGGGAAGGATTGTTTTAATAGCTTGTTGTATTGGAGCAGCGTGTCATACAGGACATAGTAGACATTTAGTTCATCACCTAATTGAAACATTAGGAAGAGATTATCCAATAAACTTAAGTAATGAAATAGAAGTTGAGGCCCCAATAGCAAGAACAGTTACTGGAATTAGACCAAAGACCTTAGGAGATTTAGAAAAAATTTTAGATTATTGTGAAGAGCAAATAACTCACCTCTTATCAGCGGCACATACTGGACAGGAAGGAGATTATTTAGATTTTGAAAGTAAAGCGTTACATGCAGGAATGATTGATGACTTAGCAAGAGAAGCAGGCGATATTGCACAAATAGTGGCATATAACATGCCAAAAGGAAATGAGGATGCTCCTTTAATTGAATTGGGATTTGGTTGCATAGATAAGAATAAGCCAGTAATTTTATGTATTGGGCATAATGTAGTTCCTGGAAGTTACATATTAGAATATTTAGAAGAGAATAATTTAGAGGATGAAATAGAAGTTTGTGGAATTTGCTGTACAGCCATAGATATTACAAGAGTTTCTGAAAAGCCAAAAATTGTTGGACCATTATCAAGGCAATTAATGTTTGTAAGATGTGGAGTTGCAGATGTTGTCGTAATAGATGAACAGTGTATTAGAACAGATATATTAGAGGAGGTTTTAAAAACTGGAGCTGTGTTGATAGCAACAAACGAAAAAATGTGCTTAGGTTTAGAGGATATATCCCATTTAAGTGAAGATGAAATTATTAGTTATCTGATAAGAAATAGGGCTGGTTTAATATTGGATGAAGAAAAAGTTGGTAAAGTTGCAGTTGAAGTTGCTAAATTAGTTGCCAAGGAGAGAAAGAACAGAAAAACATTGCCAGATTTAAATGAAGTTATCGAATTGGCAAAACAATGCACTGAGTGTGGTTGGTGTAATAGAAACTGTCCTAATGCATTTAATGTTAAAGAGGCAATGGTTTTAGCAAAACATGGAAATTTTGAAGGATTCATTGATTTATATAAAAAATGTTATGGCTGTGGTAGATGTGAAACTATCTGTGAAAGAAATTTACCAATAGTTAGTATGACTACAAAGGTTGGAGAGGCATATTATAAAGATCTAAAATTCAGAATGAGAGCGGGTAGAGGACCAATTAAAGATGTAGAAATTAGAAGTGTTGGAGCTCCAATTGTATTTGGGGATATTCCAGGAGTTGTTGCATTCGTTGGATGTTCAAATCATCCAAATGGAGAGGAAGAAGTTGCTTTAATGGCTAAGGAATTCTTAGAGAGAAAGTATATAGTTGTAGCAACAGGATGTGCGGCAATGGCCATAGGAATGTGGAAAGATAAGGATGGAAAGACATTGTATGAAAAATATCCTGGAGAATTTAGGGCAGGAGGATTGGTAAATTGCGGTTCCTGTTTATCAAACTGTCACATTACTGGAGCGGCTATAAAAATAGCCAACATCTTTGCTAAGGTTCCATTAAGAGGAAACTATGCTGAGGTTGCCGACTATATATTAAACAAGGTTGGAGCTGTTGGAGTTGCGTGGGGGGCTATGAGTCAAAAAGCCGCGGCAATAGCAACAGGAGTTAATAGATGGGGAATTCCTGTAATTGTAGGACCTCATGGGGCTAAATATAGGAGGCTGTATCTAAGCAATGGAGAGAAGTTTAAAGTTAAAGATAAAACCACTGGAGAAATAGTGGAAATAGATCCAGTTCCTGAACATTTAATTGTAACTGCTGAAAATTACAAAGAATGTATCTGTATGATTCCAAAGTTGTGTATGAGACCTAATGATACTCCAAAAGGTAGGGCTAATAAGATTTATCATTATGTAGATCTCTACGAGAAATACTTTGGAAGAATGCCTCCTGACTTAGAGAAATTTGTCAGAACTGAAAAAGACATTCCATTTATGATGAAAGACAAAATAATGAATTATTTAGAAGAAAAAGGATGGAAACCATTTGAGAAATATCCTAAAAACCCAACGATACTTTAAATTTTTAAAATTTTTCTATTGGTGAGATAATGGATGAAAGGTTTGTTCCTTACATTCCAACTGCTGGAAGTAATATGGCTCATGCTGAGATAACTACTCCCACTCTTGTAAAAATGATGATTAAGAGATCTAAAAAACCTATTCTAATCTTAGGAGAAAATCTCAGCAAAGATGAAATGGAACTTATTGATAAATTTATTGAGAAATATAATTTAAAAGTAATTAAAACACCTGAGGAAATGAATTTAATGGCTATAATGAAATTTTTAGCAAATAGCAATTATGACTTGGCATTATTTACTGGGATAACTTACTACTATTTGGCTCAAGCAGTTACACACTTAAAACAGTTTTCAAATATAGTAACAGTTTCCATAGACAAATATTATCAACCAAACACTTTGTATTCATTTCCAAATCTTAGTAATGATGAATATATAGATTATTTAAAAAAACTGTTGGAGGGATAAGATGAATCCCAAAATAATTGTTTTAAATCCTGAAAAATGCACAAAATGTTATGATTGTATTAATAAATGTAAAGAAATTCATGGAGAAAGTAGAATAAGAAAAGTTAATGGAGTCCCTTTATTCTGTATGCAGTGTGAAAAAGCCCCATGTATGGAAATTTGTCCAGTAGATGCTATTTATCTTAAAGAAAATATTCCAATAGTAAATAAAGAAAAATGTATTGCCTGTGGAATGTGTGCAATTGCATGTCCTATTGGAGCAATATTTATAAAAAATAAGGTGGCTCACAAATGCACACTTTGTTTAGATGTTGATAGAATAACTCCTGCCTGTATAGAGGTTTGTAAAGATAACGCTTTAATGTTAGTATCAGATGAAACACTTGACATGTTAAAAGACGAAAAAAGAAAAAAAATATTTGAAATTTTAAGAAAAAAAGATGAAAATGAAATTTAAAAAATAAAATGGGTGAAATTATGTTTGATGGTATTCCAGTATCCGTAGGACCGATGAATGAAGGGGAGAGAGTTAGAAGCCCAGATATGTATGTTGAATTAGCAGGACCTAAGAGTTATGGTTTTGAATTGGTTAAAGTTGTAGAAAATGTAGAAGATAAAGTAGAAGTTGTTGGAAAAGATTTAGATGAGATGGAAGAAAAAGGTAGATATCCTTTTGCAATAATTATTAAAGTTAGTGGAAGTAATTTAGAAGAGGATTTAGAAGGTGTTTTAGAAAGAAGGGTTCATGAATTTATAAACTACATAGAAGGAGTTATGCACCTAAACCAAAGAGACCAGATTTGGATTAGGATAAATAAAGATTCATTTAATAAAGGTTTAAGATTAAAACATATAGGATATGTTATTCAAAGATTGTTTAAGGCAGAGTTTCCATTTATAGAAAAATGTGATGTAATATTAATAACAGATGCCGAGAAAGTTAAGGAAGAGTTAGAAAAAGCCAGAGAAATTTATAAAAAAAGAGATGAAAAAACAAAATCTATAAGAGATGAGGATGTAGATGTATTTTATGGTTGTATAATGTGTCAGAGTTTTGCTCCAACTCATGTCTGTATTATAACTCCTGATAGGCCTGCTTTATGTGGAGGAATTAATTATTTAGATGCAAGAGCAGCATCAAAGATAGATCCTAATGGACCAATTTTTGAAGTTCCTAAGGGAGAGTTAATAGATGAAAAATTGGGAGTATATTCAGGAGTTAATGAAGTTGTTAAAGAGAAATCACAAGGTGCTATTGAGGAAGTATCTCTACATAGTGCCTTAGTTAATCCTTGTACATCCTGTGGTTGTTTTGAAGCTGTTGTATTCTATATTCCAGAAGTAGATGGATTTGGTGTAGTCCATAGAAGATTCAAAGGAGAAACCCCAGTAGGGCTTCCATTTTCATCTCTTGCAGGACAATGTAGTGGAGGTAAACAAGTTCCAGGATTTTTAGGAGTTTCTATTGCCTACATGATGTCTCCAAAGTTTTTGCAAGGAGATGAGGGATGGGAAAGAATTGTATGGCTACCAAAAGAGTTAAAGGAAAGAGTAAAAGAGGCTATACCAAAAGATTTATATGATAAAATTGCTACCGAAGAAGATGTTTCTAATACTGATGAATTAATTAAATTCTTAAAAGAGAAAGAACATCCATGTACAAAAAGAATAGAAGTTACTGAAACCAAAGTAGAAGAACAAGAAGTTACTGAAATTTCTGAAACAGAAGATACAGAAGAAAATAAAGAAGTTGAAAGTATAGGAATTCCAACTATGACCTTACCAGGAACTTTTGCAGGTCTACCACCAGGGATAAAAATAGTGTTATATAATGCTGTGATTAAGGCAGAGAAAATTGTTATTACTAAGGAAAATTTTGAAAAGAAAAAAAATAAATAAACATTCTTTTATTATTTTTAAATTTTTCTATATTTATTAATCCAAATTAATCAATAAAAGGTAGTATAATAAATAATGGGAGGCCGGCAGCGTCGCCCCTTTCCCGCCAGATGGCAGTACTCGGGGCATCGCTGGGGGGCTTAACTTCCGAGTTCGGTATGGGTTCGGGTGTATCCCCCCCGCTATGACCGCC
>NZ_JACCLX010000020.1 GCF_024490875.1 Methanocaldococcus sp. | reverse complement strand
ATAAAATCCCAGATAAAATTTTAATCTCCACCGATTTCCTATCTCTCTTAAAAAGTTCCGCCATTCGTTCCTTTAATACTTCTATCGTCAGCTTCATATCCCCTATTTTTTACTTCCATATTTTTAAATCTTTCTTATCTTGACAGTCTCGATTTTTACAGTAAAATTTAAGTTAGCTATTTCTTCATTTTTATCATATATGGTTTCAGTTATGCAGTATTTATCTTCTGAGAGTTTTTTTGCTTTAATATTTATACAATAGGTTTCACCATTTACCATGATATGCTTTTTAATTAATCTTTTCTTGATAATTTTGGTTATATAGAGTTTTTTAAAATCATTAATATTTTTAATATTAACTTTTACGATTTGGTCAGTTGGAGTATTTTTTACTACTTCAATATCTACCTTCTGACCTGCAATATCTTTGGAATTTTCTACTTCTACAGCACTTACAGAAGCCAAAGTGGAACATATTACTAATAGCCCAAATATTAAAGCAAATATCTTCTTCATTATATAACCTCCTTGTATTGGTAAGGCTCAGCTTCTATATAGAAGCTTCATCGCCACTTTATTTTTGTAAAGTTATATTTTCCAATCTTATGATAGAATTATTTTGATTTTTAAATATTTATACATTACCAAGTTATTTATGATTATTTCAATAAAATACACTACTTAGTAATGTATAAAAAGATGGATATTAAAGGTCTTAATAATAGTAAAATAGTAAATACTTTAAAAAAGTAAATTTTGTTAATATTATTATTTAGGTATTAATTCTGCTACTTTTGGAATAATATAAACCTCAAAAAAACAGAATATACTAATTAGAATTATTGAAATGTTTGTATCATTCTCTGTTATTGGTTTTTCTTCCTTATCTAATAGATTGAAAATTACTTTATTCCCAAGGTAATGGTTTATATTCTCTTTTAATATCTGGAACTTCTGAAAAAACATCATAAGTTATGTTGTTTAATATAAAGCCATCCATCTCCTTTAATTGAACTAATAAGCATCCTTTAATAGTGACATTAATTTTTGGGGAATTTTCTTGCATTTTATTTACCATTAATAACAAATTTTTAATTTTACCAACCTCATCAAAGTTTATATTTAGATTTTTTAAGGAATTTTCATTTTCTTTGTATAAAATTAGATGATGTACCATAATTTCATCTACATAGCCGTTAAGTTCTTTAGATAATTTTAATAAATCATTATCATTAAATCCTGGAATATATATAGTTCTAACAATTGTATGTAAATACTTTGATGCTATTTTTATATTCTCTAAAACTTTGGAAAAGTAATCCTTTCCAGTTAATAATTTATACTTTTCCCTATTAAAAGAACTTAAACTAATCATTATTAAATCCAAACCTAAATCTTTAAATTCCTCTATAATTTTTTCATTTAATAAAACTCCATTTGTTTGTAAATCCACTCTTAAACCCAACTCCTTACAAAATTCAATTCCTTTTTTTACTCCTTCTAAATCCATTAGTGGCTCTCCATATTGAGATATTGTAACCGCCTTTGCATTTTCTAAATTTCCATAAATACCTCTCTTTATATTTTTATGCTTAGAATAACAGTAAATACAGTTCAAATTACATTTTTGAGTTAATTCTATGGAGGGATGATGATAAGGATTTTCAATTTCTAAATTTATCCCTTCACATCCTATACAATGCTTAACTATCTTTAAATTTCTAACAATATCTTCCAATTTGTCGCAAATTTCATTTCTTAAAATTATCATATTCATCACAACACATTATTTTTATTTAGTTTTATATATTTATATATTCATGTCCTCAAATAAAAATAATAAAAAAAATAAAAATTAAAAAGTGTAAATTTTAATTTATTTTAATTTTACTTCTTTAATTTCAACAATTAAAGTTTGATCATCAGCAGTTGGAAGTTTAGTATTAACTCTAACTTGTGCATCAGCATTTTCTTCTTTAGATCTTAAAGCTTTTCTTACAATAGCGGCACATATTAATCCTTCTGGACTTAATGGAAACTCTTTGTAACCTTGATTAACTAAAACCCTATGTGTTGGAAGGAATATAGAATCTTTAATTTTAACTATATAGGTCTTTTCATTTTTGTTTTCTTCAGAAATTACTTCAACATCTTTACAGATTTCCATTTCAAGTAAAGCAGATTTTATTAATTCTGTTATATTTTCTATATTATATTCAATTTGCCTATCTCCAAGTATTTGATCTACCATTTCAGCAATTACATCTCCAATTTCTCTAATAAGCATTTGACTCATTGCAGTAGCTCCTCTCCCTAAAACTTTTGAAACTGCAATAATGTATCCAGTCACCAACGCATTCATTAAAGGAACAACTCTATCCATACTTCTCCACACTCCATGCACTTTTTGTAACAAATCCCTTGCCTGTTGGCTCATACTGTATCCCTCCATATTCACCACCTCAATATTATAAGGTGGTATATTTAAACTTTATTCTTTACTTTACACCACATTTTTGTAAATATGTTAATTTAATTATATAAAATTTTTGTATAGTGAGACTGTCAAGATAAGAAAGATTTAAAAATATGGAAGTAAAAAATAGGGGATATGAAGCTGACGATAGAAGTATTAAAGGAACGAATGGCGGAACTTTTTAAGAGAGATAGGAAATCGGTGGAGATTAAAATTTTATCTGGGATTTTAT
>NZ_JACCLX010000019.1 GCF_024490875.1 Methanocaldococcus sp. | reverse complement strand
ATAAAATCCCAGATAAAATTTTAATCTCCACCGATTTCCTATCTCTCTTAAAAAGTTCCGCCATTCGTTCCTTTAATACTTCTATCGTCAGCTTCATATCCCCTATTTTTTACTTCCATATTTTTAAATCTTTCTTATCTTGACAGTCTCTGTATGAATTTAGAAATTTTTGGAAGGTTAGTTAAATCCTTATTGTTTGTATAAAACTGAAAAATATTAAAATACTAAAATATATTTTATTAAAATAAATTCAAACTAATATAGTGGTGAAAAGTATGCCTTTTAAATTCAGAAGATTGGAGATCCCAGAGGTTATTTTAATAGAACCCATTGTCTTTGAAGATGAAAGAGGATTTTTTATGGAAACTTACAAATATAGTGAATTTTCAAAATTTGGGATTAAAGAGATATTTGTCCAAGATAATCATTCTAAATCTAAAAAAGGTGTTTTAAGAGGATTACATTACCAAAAAAATCCAAATGCTCAGGGTAAATTAGTGAGATGTATTAGAGGAGAGATATTTGATGTTGCAGTTGATATAAGAAAGGGTTCTCCAACTTTTGGAAAGTGGGTAGGAGTTATTTTATCAGAAGAAAATAAAAAAATGTTGTATATTCCAAAAGGATTTGCACATGGATTTTGTGTTTTGAGTGAGGAGGCGGAGGTTATCTATAAATGCACTGCGGAGTATTCACCAGAAGATGATAGAGGAATAATATGGAACGATAAAGATATTGGCATAGATTGGCCAATAAAAAACCCTATTTTGTCTGAGAAAGATAAAAAACATCCCCCATTAAGAGAAGCAGATATTAACTTTGTCTATGAAAAAAATAATAAGGTGAGATTATGAAAGGAATTGTATTGGCTGGTGGATCAGGTACAAGATTATATCCAATAACCTATGCAGGAAATAAACATCTAATTCCTGTATATAATAAACCAATGATATATTATCCATTATCAATTTTGATGTTAGCCCAAATTAAAGATATATTAATAATTTCGACTCCTGAAGATTTACCAAGATTTAAAAAACTCTTAGGAGATGGTAGTCATCTTGGAATAAATTTGCAGTATAAAGAGCAAAAAGAGCCAAAGGGTTTAGCAGAAGCATTTATTATTGGAGAAGATTTTATAGGAGATGATAATGTTTGTTTAATATTAGGGGACAATATCTTATATGGTAGTGGATTAACTGGAATATTACTAGAATCTAAAAAAGAAATAGAAAAAAATGGTGGAGGTATCATATTTGGACAGTACGTAAATGATCCAGAGAGATATGGTGTTATTGAATTTGATAAAGAAGGGGGGATAAAATCAATAATAGAAAAACCTAAAAATCCTCCATCAAACTATGCAGTTATTGGATTATATTTTTATGATAATGAAGTTATTGAAATATCTAAAAATGTAAAACCATCTTGGAGAGGGGAATTAGAAATAACTGATATAAATAACGAATATTTAAGAAGAGGAGAACTAAAAGTTAAACTTTTACCAAGAGGTATAGCGTGGTTTGATGCAGGAACTCATGAAAGTTTATTGGAAGCGACAAACTTTGTTGCGGCAATAGAGAGAAGGCAAGGATTAATGATAGGTTGCTTGGAAGAGATTGCATATAGAAATGGATGGATAACCAAAGAACAGTTATTGGATCTTGCTAAGCCATTATTAAAAACTGACTATGGAAGATATTTAAAAAGATTAGCAAATGAGGGATAAGAATGAGAATATTAGTAACAGGTGGAGCTGGTTTTATAGGTAGTAACTTTATAAGATATATTTTAAATAAACACAAAGATTGGGAAGTTATAAATTTAGATAAACTTGGATATGGCTCAAACTTGGAGAATTTGAGAGGATTAGATGAGGATAGACATAAATTTATTAAAGGAGATATTACTGATTTTGAATTAGTTTCAAAACTTATTAAAGAAGTAGATGCTGTTGTAAATATGGCAGCAGAGACGCATGTCGATAGAAGCATATCTAATCCTTATTCATTTATAGAAAGCAATGTTATTGGAGTTTATACAATATTAGAGGCTATTAGAAAATACAATCCAGAGGTAAACCTTGTTCATGTAAGTAGTGTTACTGGGGATACTCCTGTATTATTAAGAAATAAAGAGACTGGTGAGATCTTTTTAGAGAGAATAGATTTCCTTAATGAAGATAACTATCATCTCTATGAAGCGCTTACGATTGATGAAAACCTCAAAGCTACCTTTATGCCAATTTCGGGCATAGTTAAACACCCTACCGATGAGATTTACGAAATAGAATATGAAGGAGGAGGAAAGATTAAAGCTACAGGCTCTCATTCTGTGTTTGTATTCACGAAAGATGGTATAAAAGAAAAATATGTTACCGAACTGAAAGAAGGGGACTATTTGGTAACCTTACTCACTTTCAACAAGAATAATTTCGAATCAAACCACATTCTCAGAATAAAGGATTACATAGATATTAATAAAATCAAAACTAATGGACGCATTAAGAAGAGCTTAAAAATTAGAGAAAGAATACTGGAAGTTTTAAAAGATTGTCCTAAAACATGGAAAGAACTTGTTGAGAGTTTAGGAAAGTCTGTTTCTCAGACACTTAAAAGTATGGTGAAAGAGGGATTAATTGAGGTCGTAAATAGGAGATACAGGATAACAGAGAAGGGTTTAACTGAATTAAGGAATGGGTTTGAAGAAACATCTTATATACTTTACAGGAGACTACTTAATATTCCACAGGAGGTTGAGGAAATAGAAGTTACTCCTGAATTAATGTGGCTCTTTGGTTTGTATTTGGCGGAGGGGCATGCATCTAATACGGAAAAAGAACTCAAAAGAAAAGTAAGAAATGTTACAATAACATCAAAAGATATTGAATCACTCAAAAAAGCAAAAAAATTGTTAGAAAAGTATTTCGGATATAAAAAAGCATCTATTAGAAAAAAGAAAAATGATGAAGACACATACCAATTGGAATTTGGTGGAGAAATTTTGTATTCTATTTTCTCAGAGTGGGGAGGCACTTCCGAAACTAAACGTATTCCTTCATGGGCATGGAAACTCTCAAGAGATCATATAGAGAAGTTGCTTGAAGGTTATGAAGGAGATGCCCATATCAGAAAAGATGGTAGTAGAATATTCACTTCGAAAAATCAAACTCTAATATTTAGTTTAGTATGGTTAACGAGGCTTAAAGGGATAAACTCAAGGTATGTTAAGAGATTGTGTAAAAATATGAAAGGAGAATTCCAAAAAAGAGAGGAATATGTCTTAGTCATGCACAAATTAGCCGTTTCATCTGAAAATTATGAGGAAAATAAGTTAGTAAGGACGCCTCACTCTAAGTGTATCCCAATGGAATTAGTAAAACACCAGTTACCTGAGAATATCGTGGCAAAGTATAATCTCAAAAAGAACAAATTAATTGGAAAAGATATTGCAAAAAGATTGATGAAAGGAAAGAATAAGTATGTTGAATCAGATGTAGGAGTTGCAAAGATCAAAAAAATTACACGACTTAACGAAAACTTAATGGTATATGATATTGTAATAGATAATAATCACAAATTCTTTGGAGGAAATGTGCCAATACTCCTTCACAATACTGACGAAGTTTATGGAGATATTGAGAAGGGTTCATTTACCGAAAATGATAGATTGCTACCTTCATCTCCTTATTCTGCAACTAAAGCCTGTGGAGATATGCTTGTATTAGGATGGGCAAGGACATATAATTTAAATGCAAAGATAACAAGATGTTCAAATAATTATGGTCCTTACCAATTCCCAGAAAAGTTGATTCCAAAAACCATAATTAGGGCTAGTATGAATTTAAAAATACCAATATATGGAAAAGGGGAAAATGTTAGAGATTGGCTATATGTTTTAGATCATTGTAAAGGAATAGAGTTGGTTTTAGAGAAGGGAGAAAAAAGAGAAATTTACAATATTGCTTCAAATCAAGAGAAGAAAAATATAGAAGTTGTTAAGATGATTTTAAATATTATGGGCAAATCTGAAGATTTAATAGAGTTTGTTGAAGATAGACCAGGACATGATATTAGATATAGTTTAGAAACTTCAAAAATTAAAGAACTTGGCTGGAAACCAAAATATAACTTTAAAGAGGGTTTAAAAGAGACAATTAAATGGTATTTGAATAATGAATGGTGGTGGAAACCATTGATTAATGAGAAAGTTTTACATCCAACTCCTTGGAAGTTGAAATGGTGATCTCCAATGGAAAAAGTTGCAGTTATTGGCTTAGGTATGATTGGCTACGAGTTGGTTAAAAAATATTTGGAATTGGATGATTATGATGTTTATATTATAACAAGAAGTGATAAAGGATTTTTTAACGATGTAAAAAAATATTTTGTAGATATAACCAATGAATATAAAATTAAGGAAATTATTAAAAAAATAAATCCTGATTATGTTATAAATACTGCTGCAATGACAAATGTTGATTTGTGTGAAACTGAAAGAGATTTAGCATATAAAATAAATGCGTTGGGGGCAAAATATATTGGAGAAATTTGCAAAGAAATTGGAAGTTTTTTGTGTCATATATCTACCGATTATGTATTTGATGGAAATAAAGGTAATTATACTGAAAAAGATCCTATAAATCCAATAAATTATTATGGCTATACAAAAGCAGAGGGAGAGAGGTTATTAAATGAGTTAGATTATGAATTAATATCAATTGTTAGAATCTCCGTGCCATACTGTATAAGTCCAGTTAAAGTTAATTTCTTTATGTGGGTTTTAGAGAGATTGAAAAATAATGAACCTATAAGTGTTATCATTGACCAATGGAATACTCCAACTTATGTGAATGAGTTAGTTGAAGGAATTGTTAAGATTTATGAACAAAATATTAATGGCTTATTACATTTTGGTGGTGAAAAAGTAAGTAGATATGATTTTGCTTTAAAGGTTGCTGAAGTTTTTGGATTTGATAAGAGTTTAATTAAACCAATTAAAAGTTTTGAAATGAATTGGAAAGCAAAAAGGCCAAAAGATACATCTTTAAATAGTAAAAAAGCTGAAAAATTGTTAAATATTAAATTAAAAACTATTAAAGAGGCATTAAAAGAAATAGAGAAAATATTAAAATAATAAATCGGGGGATTAACATTGGTTAAAAATATAAGCAATAAATTAAAAGAATATTATGATAATAAATTCAAAAATGGTTCATATAGTAAAAATGCAGTTTTTTTAAATCCTGATCCTAGTCACTATCACCAAAAAATACTAAATATAATTAAGGATCTTAGCAAAAATAAAAAACATCTAAAAATTTTAGATATAGGATGTGCCACAGGATACTTAGGTGCAGCTATTAAAAAATATGGAAACCATTATGTTTGTGGAGTGGAAATTTCAGAATTTGCTGGAAAAGAAGCAGAAAAGGTATTAGATAATGTTATAATTGGAAATATTGAAAATATAGAATTACCATATCCTAATGATTATTTTGATGTTATAATATGTTCTGATGTATTAGAACATCTCTTTAATCCAAAAGATGTCTTAAAAAAATTAAGAAGATATCTAAATTCTGATGGAATTATGATAGTTGTATTACCTAATGTAGCTCATTATAGTATTAGATTGACATTATTAATGGGAAAATGGGAATATAAAAATTTTGGGATATTAGATTATGGACATGTAAGATTTTTTACTAAAAAAACTGCAATAGAAATGTTTAAAGATGCGGGTTATAAAATAGAAAAAATTGAACCTTACATAGTATTACCATTTCCATTAAACATAATCGATAATAGACTGGGTTATATAATTTCCAAATTATTTAAAGAATTATTCAGTACATTATTTGCATATACTTATATGTATATACTTAAAAAGCCATAATTTGTTTAAAGGGATATAGATGAAAAAAAAACTATTGGTTATAGGTATAGATGGTGCTACATGGGATCTAATTAAAGTTTGGACAGATAAAGGATATTTACCTACATTTAAAAAATTAATAGATAATGGTACCTGGGGTATTCTTGAATCTACAATACCTCCATGGACCATTCCAGCATGGGAATCGATGACTACTGGAAAAAGTCCTGATAAGTTAGGTTTTGCAACATTTACAATTAGAGAAAATTATAAATTTATCCCATATCTTTTTAAATATAAAGAACAAAAGAGAATTTGGGATTTTTTGTCAGATAAAGGTTATAAAGTTGTCGTAGCAAATTTACCAAATATTTATTCAGTAAAAGAAATTAATGGATGCTTAATATGTGGATGGCTATGTTTAGATAAAAATAATATTATGTATCCAAAAGATCTTATTGATGAGATTAATAATCATTGTGGTGGATATAAACTAGATATTTTTGATGTTGATTTAAAATCTGGAATCTTAATAGACAAATCAATAAATGACAAAGAATATATAAAAAATTGTGAAGATCTACTAGAAAATCATTTTTCAGTTTTTAAATATTTATTGCAAAAATATGAATGGGATTTTGGATTTTTAGTTTTTGTATCTCCAGATAGAATTATGCATAGATGTTGGGACGAAGAAATACTACTTAATCACTATAAAAAAATTGATGAAAAAATAAAAGAATTACTTAAACTAATTGATGATAATACTATTATATTCTTAGTTTCAGATCATGGCTTTGGACAAATAAAATATATTCTTAGAATAAACGAGTTTTTTATAAGAGAGGGGTATTTACATCTAAAAAATATCTCTAAGTCTAAAAAAAATACAATAATAGTATATATTTATAATTTACTTAAAAAATTGGGATTAATCCCAATAATAAAATCTTTTTTAAAAATATTACCACAAAATATTACTAAAAATTTAATAAAGAATATATCTCCAATAAACTATGAAAAAATGGATATTGATTGGAAAAATACAAAAGCATTCGCTTATTCAGTTTGTGGAGATATTTACTTAAATGTAAAAGGTAGAGATCCACAAGGTACTGTTGATGTTTCTGAATATGACAATTTAAGAAACGAAATAATAAAAAAAATCAAAAATATAGGTTATGAAAAAAAATTAAATATACAAATCTTTAAAAAAGAAGAGGTATTTCCCACCGCTACTTTAAAAGATAATTTTCCTGATTTAATAATAGTTCCAACAGATGATGGTATTCAACTTGTAAATCCTAATATTGAGGGAGGTGAGATCATTGACGAATTAAATGAAAGTAGAGGGAATCATAGGTTAAATGGTATCTTTCTCGCTTATGGCCCTGGAATCAGAAAAGATAACAAAATAGAAAACGCCAAAATATATGATATTACTCCAACAATCCTTCATATTTTCGGATTACCAATACCAAATGATGTGGATGGTAAAGTGTTAATGGAAATATTTGAAGAAGATAGCGCATTTGCTAAAAGAAAACCAAAATATGTCGATCCAAATTATTATAATAAAGAACTATATGACAAAAAACTTAAAAAAGCTATTAAAAAATTAAAACTTAAAGGTAAAATTTAATTATTTTTTTATTAGTAATTAATTTTATTTTGGGTGAAAAAAATGAATATTAATAAATATATATCCACAATTATTAGAAATTGGAGAGATCCTATGTGGTGGGAATATGTATTAAATCTTAAATTATTAGTGCCTATTTTATTCAGAAACAATGATGGAATTTACATTTTTAATGAACAGTGGGATAATCTCATAATTTTAGATGCATGTAGATATGATATCTTTAAAGAAGAGTTTAAAAATAGAAAGACAAAAGGAAAATTAGAGTATAGAATTTCAAGAGGTACTGATACACCATCATTTCTTATGGAAAACTTCAACAGTAAAGAAAAATATAATGACATTATATATTTGTCTACAAATCCTTATGTAGAAAAATTACTCAAAGGCAAATTTTACAAGATAGTATCTGTTTGGAAAGAATGTTTAGATAAAAGATATACAGGAGTTCCACCAAAAATTTTATATGAATATGCTGTATATTATATGAAAAAATATTCTAATAAAAAACTTATCATCCATTTTACTCAGCCTCACAGCCCATATCCAAACGGTACTGGAGAAACGTATGCAAAAGAATTTACTTCCGCTTTTTTAAAGGAAAAGATCTTTAAACTTCGGTACAAACTTGACAATAATTATTATGTTGAAACCTGGCCTTATATAGGTTTAAAAACTTTAAAAGTAGATAAACTTAAAGAAGGTTATAGAGAAAATTTAAAACTAGATATCCCTTACATTAAGAAATTAATAAATATTTTGCCTGGAAGAACTATAGTAACAGCAGATCATGGAGAAGCATTTGGAGAAAGACTTCATCCTTTATTACCAATAAAAGTATATGGACATCCCCCCAATGTTAGAATTCCTGCTTTAGTTAAAGTACCTTGGCTTATAGTTGAAGAAGATGAAAAAACACCTCCTGATGACTTTGAAAAAGAATTTTTTGAGATAAAAAAGAAATTTGAAAAAAACGAAGATAAAATAATCAAAAATGCTATTAAAAATTTAAAACTAAAAGGAAAACTTTAAATAGTATAATTTTATTAGTATTTATTAATATATTTATAATTTTACATTCTTTGGAATTTTACATCTCCATTTCATAACAAATAATTTTTCTAACTCTTTAAAATCTATTTTTTTTTTGATTTTCTTTTTTTTCTTTAAGAATTTTTTAAGATTTTTGTATGCATCAATTTTTGCTTTAATAATTACTGTCTTACCTCTTATTAAATTGATTCCTATTTGTAATAATTCTGCTAAAATAATTAAATATAAATGTTTAATTATGTAATTATTAGGTAAATTTTTAAATACTGTTAATGTATAGTTTCGTCCACTGTAATATACTGTAAAGTCACTTATAACACCACCAGTACCTCCTCTATAATGATAAACAATTGCCTTTGGACAATACCACGCTTTCCATCCAGCCCATTGTAATCTAAGAGCTAGATCTATATCTTCATAATATGCAAAAAAGTCTTCATCAAAATATTCTTCATCTATTTTAACATCCTCCAATGCTTCTCTTCTGTATAAACATGCTCCAGCACAACATCCAAAAATTTCTTCTTCAATATTATATTTATTTATAGGTTCATAAGCTCCTCTATTAAACCCAAGACCATTTTTTGAATATTCTATACCTACAGAATCTATAAGTTCTGGATATAATCCCCAAATCATCTTTGCTTGAATACTTCCTGCATTAGAATGTCTTTCTGCACATTTAATAAGTTCTTCTAAAAAATTAGGTTCTGCTTTTGTATCATTATTTAAACAAACAATATATTTGCATTCTTTATCTTCAAAAGCTTTTTGAATTCCTATATTTGTTGCTTTTGCAAATCCATAATTTTTTGGATTTTTAATTATGATAATTTTTTTTTCTCTTATTTTATCTGTATAATTCTTTTTTATATATTCTATCGAATCATTATTTGGAGAATTATCCACAAAAATAATTTTAAAATTTTGATATGTTTGATTAAATAGTGAATCAAAATAATTTTTTAAAAATTTTATTCCATTATAGTTAGGTGTTACTATGTAAGTTTCTACCATATCCACACCTCATTTCCTAATAATAATTTTAACAAGTTTTATAAACTTTTTCAATTTTTTCAATTACTTTATCCCACACAAACATTTTTTCAACTTTTTTTCTTCCATATTTTCCCATTTTTTTTGCAATGTCTTTGTTTTTTAAAAGATATTTTATTTTTTCACTTAATTCTTGAATATTTCGCTCTTCTACCAAAAAACCATTATAATTATTATCAACAACCTCAACAACTCCTCCAGATTTATATGCAATTACTGGCTTGTAGCATGCATTAGCTTCTACTAAAACCATACCAAAACCTTCTCTTGTTGATGGGAGAACTAAAAGTTCTGATTTCTTTATTTCCTTAATTACATCCTTATATTCTTTCAATTTTCCAAAAAATTTAACATTATTTTCTAAGTTTAATTCTTTTACTAATTTTTTTAAACTATTCATCATTATACCTTCACCAATAATTTTTAATTTTACATCTGGAATATCATTAACTATTAATGATACCGCTTTAATTAAATCATCAACATGTTTGTGTGGAACTAACCGTCCAACAAAAATTATTGAATTTACATCAATATTTGTACATTTTACAGAATCTATTAGATCTAAATCAACACCATTATGAACAACATATATTTTATTACTTGGAATACCATATTGTTTATTTAAAATCTCTTTTATAACATTACTAACTGTGATAATTTTTTTAAATGGTAATTTATATAAAAATCTTTCAATGAAATATGCGATATTTCCATAATATAACCATTGACTTTTGTCTTTCTTATGGCTTACATCATGAATAGTTCCTATAACATTTTTTTGAATTTTTAAAATATAACACAAAGATGCTGGAATTAGTGGAATAAATGTTTGAGCATCAACAATATCATACTTATTGGTTATTAACCATTTAAACACGGATATAATAAATTTTAAAAAATCCAGTGGAGATCTATATGGTGGATTTTTTATAGTAGGACCTATGTGATAAACATTTATTCCATCAATATTTTCATAATTGGGAACATTTTCAATTTTCATGCATAGGACATCTACCTTATAACCTCTTTTTACTAATCTCTTTGCTATCTCATAGAGTCTTCTTTCTCCACCTCCTTGATAATGTGGAACAAAAAAATCTATGATATAACAAATTTTCATTTTTTCACCATAATAAATATGAAAGATATCCATTTATTTCCTCAAAATATCCAAATAAATATTCTCTACATTATTGGCTAATATTTTCCAATTATATTTTTTAGACAATTCTAAACATTCTTTTTGTTTTTTAAAATACAAATTTTTATCTTCTAAGAGCATTTTAATCTTTATAGACAAATCACTAACATTTTCAGGTTCAAATAACAAACCACCTTTTCCATTTTCAGTTATTTCAATAGTTGGAGGAATAGCAGAATTTACATAAGGTGTTCCAGACGCAACACTTTCTATGGTTACTATTCCAAAACCTTCTACAATACTTGGAAGTGAAAAAATCGTTGAAGATTTAATATGTTTTATAACCTCTTTATGTTTTTCAATAAATCCTAAAAATTCTACATTATTTTTTAAATTCAAACTTTTAACAATTTTTTCTAAGTTTTCTTTTTCTGGACCAGTACCAATAATTTTTAATTTTACATCTGGAATATCATTAACTATTAATGATACCGCTTTAATTAAATCATCAACTTTTTTATATTTAACTAATCTTCCAACATAACATAAAGTATTTTTTTCCTTAGGAACCTTTATTTTTTGATAATCTTCTAAATTAATACCATTATAAACTATTTCTATAATGTTCTTATCAATTCCTGCACGTATTAATTTTTCCTTTGTGTATTTACTTACTGCAATAAATTTGTCCCATTTTTTTGACAAAATATATCTTTCTAAAATTTCACCAAATATTCCAAAAAAGCCTATATTTTTTATCCATTCTCCACCAATCCAGACATCATGATAAGTTGCTATTCTTGGAATACCTAATTTTTCTGATATCTTATATGCTATGGGATAACTAATAAAATTGTATCCATCAACTATATCAATATCTAATTTTTTTCCTATTTTTATTCCTTCTCTTATAAAACTTAACCTTTCAATAAAACTTCCACAATGGCTATATTTTCTTTGTTTTCCGCATCTTATTACATTAATTCCACAAATTTCTTCTTTTTGTGGTAATCCTTTTTCCCAAGATGTTAGAACATATACATTATGTTTTTTTGCCAAATTTTTTGCTATGTAGAATGCTCTAAATTCTACACCTCCTTTTACATTACATTCTTCTGATGAAGGAAAATATTCAGTAACTATTAAAATGTCCATAATTTCACTCATTTATTAATAATTTAATTTTCCTTTTTCATAATGTATATCAAACTCAAAAAACTTGCTATTCCTTGACTTATAATAGTCGCTATTGCCGCTCCAATGGCACCATATTTTAAAATTAATATATAGTTAAGAATAACATTTAATAATGCAGTAAATCCAGTAATTTTAGTAAAAGTAAGTTCTCTTCCAGTAGCATTCATAAAACTTCCAAATAAGGAATTTAAAAACATAAAAGGTAATGCAAATCCTAAAATTTTTAAAATATTAACACTTGAAATAAATTTATTACCAAATACTAAGTATATTCCAAAGTAAGCAAATACATAATAACCAATAAATCCAAAAATGCCTAATCCTAAAAGTATCTGAAAACATTTTTTAAATAATATATTTAATGTATTCTTATCTTCCTTCCATAATTTAGCCATTGAAGGCATTATTGTAGCTACTATAATATTAGGAATAAATAAAGAAACTTCTATCAAAGTATATGCCGCTCTATATATTCCAGTTTCATAATCTCCACACATTAAATTGAGCATAACCATATCAGTTCTATAATATATCTTAGTAAATAAACCTATAAGCCAAAAAGGATAGGATTTTTTTAATAAGGTAATCCATATATTAGATTTAAATCTAATTTTAATTTTATCAATAAATTTACAGCCCCACTTTATTCTTAAGTATTCTCTTATGCTATATCCAATTAAAATAACTAAAATAAATAAAGATAACGACTTTGAAATATATAAAACTAATCCACCAACAAAAAATGCCCACAATCTCTCTATAGTTTTTGCCACTGCCTCATATTTAGTAACTCCATTAGCATACATAATGCTAATAAAGATACTTGATAACCACATTAAAATAGCTTCAGCTCCAGCCAAAATTATAAGTTCTTTAAGCCACAAAGGTTTTGGTAAAAACATTGTAATAATAACAATTATTAAAAAATTAATTAATGCAAGAACTATTTTAAATCCTAAAATATCTGGAAGTAATTTCAACTTATTTTTATCCCTCGCAATTTCTCTCATAAAATAATAACTAACACCCAAATCTGAAAATATTTCCAATAAGCCAACATAGTAAAATATAAAAGAATATTGTCCTAAACCAATAGGTCCTAAAGTTCTACTTAAAATAACAATTACTCCATAGGCTAAGATTTTTGATATAATTTCAGAACTAAATAACCAACCAGCATTTTTTATTAATCTTATCTTTAAACTTTCATTTTCCTTCCTACCCTTAATTAAAGACATTCTCCCAATCCAATTATTTTTTCTAGAAATATAAAAATAAATAATAGTTGTCATTAAAATTAAAGTTAAAATAACAAGTTTGAAATTTATTGGAGTTTTTGTAGGTTCATTAATATATAAGTTACTTAAAACATAATAAGGATGATACGTTTCATTACCTCTAAAATTTATTCCTTCAACTCTTAAAACATTTTTTCCATCTTTTAAATAATTAGTTATCTTTATTGAAACATTTTTCTTATAATTTCCAGATCCATCATTAGAATCATCTATTCTATAAATTAAATTTCCATTTAAATAAATATCTACTTCCATGCTACTGTTTATATTTCCATAGTGATTAAATTTAAGATAATATGTATAATTTTCAATTTTATTAATATTAAAACTTTTGGATATATTGTGAGAATCTTCTTTTACTTCAAGATATTCTAAATAATATGCATTAACGCTATTAATTATTCCTATGCATAATATAATTAAAATAAAAATATTTCTCATTATCTCTCCTCATAACCTAAATATTTCCAATAATTTCATAAAATTTATCTTTGTCCCAATTTCCAAAATATACATATTTTCCTTTTAAGTTTAAATGATTTAAAGATAAATTATCTTTTAAATAAACTAACTTAGGAACCTTTGCATAAACGGCTATATCTCCTTTATTGACAAATATAAAAAATGGCTTTAAAAAATCAACCTTCTCATTATTATAAACAATATTTACCAATGTTGGATAATACTTTAATTCAATACCTTCTCCAAACAATCCAAGAATCTTATCCCATATAGATTGCTTGATATAGATATATTGACACCTGTAATTTTTATTTTTAAATTTTAAGTTAAAGTAATTTACTTCATATTTTTCAAATTTTTTATTAAATAAATTTATCTTTTTTGCTAATATCTTTTTGTATTTTTTTACATTCTCTTCATTTGGCAATTCTTTATTAATTATCAACTCCTTAACTTTTCTTTTTTTGCCAATTTTGTACAATCCATTTAAATTAGAGACATATTCTTTTAAACTAACTCCATTAAAGTAATATTCTGCTCCAAAGAGTATGTTAGGAATGTAATTTATATATTCATTAGGAACTATTGAAATAGATCTTTTTAATAATTCATTCCCTAATTTTAATTTTTTATTATAATTTAAACTGTTCAATGTAGTTTTTGGAGAAATATTAATATTTTTCAAAAATAGAATACTCTCTTTTTCTTCCCTAAATAAAGGAATTTCATTAAAATATAATAGACTTCTAAATAGAGGATAGTTTTTTCCATACAGAAGTAAATCTTCTTTTTTATCAATATTAAATTTTTTAAAATTAAATTTATCTAGATTTTCTAATTTATTTAAATATACTAATTTCAAAATACAAGCAAATTCTTTTATTTCTCCATTATACTCACATATTATTTCATCACAAAGTTTATCAAAACTCATTATAATCCTCTTATAATCTTTATTTATTCAGTTGCTAGATCAAACTCTTGAATAGGTTCTTTTCCAGTTATGTATTTATATATATAATTGACATTAATTTTTTTATCTTCTTTATCAATCTTGTACTTTTTAAAGTATCTTATGATATTCCAAATATCTCTTTTTAAATAATACTCAGCATCTGGATGATATTTAGGAATCGCTTGAGGCCAATCTATAATAACAAAATCTTTATTCTCATCTAATAAGATGTTGAATTCACTTAAATCACCATGTATATAGCCAATTTCATATGCTTTCTTAATTTCTTCAATGATCTTCCAGAATAAATCTCTAACTTCATCTTTGCTCATAAATTTAGATAAATCTAATCTTTTTAACTCTTCTCCAACAACTTTTCCCATAATAATTGCATGCCTATTCCATTCTATTGGCTCAGGAACTTTTACAGTAGGAAAAAGTTCATTTAAAATCTCAAATTCTTGTTGAGCTGTTAATCTTGAAACATAAAGCCAACTTATATGATGTTTATCTGCCAAGTATCCTCTATATCTTTTACCTCTCGTAAAGCAAGTTCTTCCATGCTTATGAAATTTTAAAACCGCCTCTCTTCCATCCTCTAATAATACATTATAAACATCTCCTTCTTTACCTACACCTAACTTGTTGCCTATTGCTTTTAAAATTCCCTTTTTAACAAATGCATTTATTGCTAAGGCATCATAACCTCCCATTGAAACTGCATAACCATAAGTACTTCTAACAACAAAACCAAACTTATTTAATCTCTTTAATCTATACAATACATCTTTTTCAGGCATTTTTGCCTTTCTAACTATTTCATCCAAAGGCACCCACTCATGATGTCTCATTGATAATTCAATAATTTTTAATATTTTAAAATCATCATCTTGTGTCTCTTTTAGAGCTTCAATTAGTTTTTTTATTATAAATATCCCCTCCTTAATAACATTTATTTAGTTTTAAAATTATCCAAATATATAAATTTAGCAATTACGAAAGTATATATCCTTATTGTTTATTATTATAATATTTATACTTAAATACTTTGAATTTCCTATTCATTTCTATAAATAAACTTATGTGGTGAATAACCTTGCAAAATTGTAGGAAAACTAAAATTTTAGTAACTATGGGTCCTTCTTTAGAAAGTAGATTAAATGAGGCAATAAATTTAATAGATGGAGTTAGATTTAATATGTCTCACTCTACAAAAGACTACTGTGAAAAGTTTTTGAATATATTGGAAAAAAATAACATTGCAAAAGTTATGGATTTGAAGGGAATAAAGATTAGAGTAAAAAAAGTTAGATTAAAAAATAAGATATTAAAAGAAGGGGATAAAGTAGTTATTGGCAAAAATGGAGATATAGAACTTAATTACAATATAGACACAATTGAAGAAGGACATTTTATTTTAATCAACGATGGAAAAATTAAATTGAAAGTAGAAAAAAATGAAAATGATAAGATAATTGCAGTTGTAATTGTTGGTGGAGAGATTAAGGAGGGTATGGGGGTAAATCTTCCAGATACAAAAATAGAATTGCCAATAATTGATAAGCAGGATAGGGGGAATATAAAATTTGCTGTAGAAAAAGATTTTGAATATATCGCCTTATCATTTGTTAGAAATAAGGATGATGTTAAGGAGTTAAAGGAAATTATAGAGGAATATAAAGGAGATTGTGAAGTAATATCAAAAATAGAAACTAAGGAAGGTTTAAAAAATGTTAAAGAGATAGGAAAAGTTAGTGATGGATTGATGGTGGCAAGAGGAGATTTAGGAGTTGAGGTTCCAATAGAAAGAATTCCAATAGAACAAAAAAACATTTTGAGAATTGCCAATAAATACGGAATTTTGTCAATAACTGCCACGCAGATATTGGATTCTATGATTTACAATCCATATCCTACGAGAGCTGAGGTTACAGACATTGCTAATGCCATATATGATGGAACTGACTGCTTAATGCTGTCTAATGAAACTACCATTGGAAAGTATCCAATAGAAGCAATAAGAGTTTTAAATAAAGTGGCTGAAGTTGCTAATAAACACTATGAAGAGTTTGGAGATAGAGTTTGCTTAGAAGTTAAAAGTGTTGATGAAGGATTAGCATACGCTGTTTATGAACTCTATAAAAAATTAAACTGTAAATTAATCATAACTCCCACATATTCTGGAAGATCTGCAAAGATTATATCAAAATTGAGGATAAATAGTAAAATAATAGCTCCAACACCAAACTTAAAAACTATAAGAAAACTAAGATTAGTTTGGGGAGTAAATAGTTGTTTAATGGAAGAATTCAACGATATAGAGAGTATAATAAATGCATGTAAGGATATTGCAAAAAGAGAAATTAAGAGTGGTATCTATATAGTTACCTTAGGACATCCAATAGGTAAGAAGAAAACAAACACTATAAAAGTTGAATATATCTAAAGTTTTAATTTAATCTTTTAATTTTATTTTTTATTAATTAAATAATCAGTTTTAGCATTAATTATTTTAATTATTTTATTTTTGTAATGTTTCCAATATCATATTTAACATTTCCTTACTATTTGCTACAATAATATTTAATCTATCTGTTGCATTTAATTTAAATTTAAGTTCTTTTCCATTTTCGTCAGTTATTAATGCTCCTGCCTCCTTACATATTATATATGAGGAGGCAATATCAACAGATCTAACTTTTGGTCTTATATCTAAAACAGCATCTAAGGAACCTTTTGCCACATAACACATCTCTAAACCAAATGCTCCAAATATTCTAACTCTTTTAACTTTATCTCTTAATTTATTAATATCTATTTTATTGTTAGGATAGTAACTTATAGTTATGTCGTTAGGGTTGAATTCTTTAACTTTAATTTTTTCTCCATTTAAATAACTTCCTTTTTTATAATATGCCTCATAAAAGCTTTTAGTTATAAATTCATATGTTAATCCATAGTAAGGTTTATTATTCTTATAAACTCCAAAACAAAAGGCAAAGAATGGAATTCCATTTATAAAATTGAATGAACCATCAACTGGATCTATAACAACAGTCCATTCACTACCATTGTCTATAATTCCAATTTCTTCACTAACAATATTTACATTCAAAGGTTTCAAAAACTTTAAGGCAATATCTTCACTTATTTTATCAAAAATTTCCGTATCATCACCACTCGGAGATTTTCCAACAACATAAGATTTCTCTTTTTTCCCAAAATACTTTAATATTGAACTCTCAATTTCCTTAGCAATATTTTTTCCAATTTCATCCCATTTCATAACTTATCATCTCATAATTTTTTTCTTTTTTTAAGTTCATCTTTTATTTTTAAATAAGTTATAGGTATCTCAAGCATAGGACTTCGTCCTATTGCTATACCTGCTAACTAAGTTTTCTTTTCTTCAGAGTATCCTTTATTTTTAAATAAGTTATAGGAATCCAAAACATTAAAGATAAAATGTTAAATACTATTATTGGATAATCATTTCGTAATATTCCATACACTAACCAAAGAAATAATCCAGTAGTAAATGTTATCACAAATGTCAATGAGATGTTACTCATATCTTTTTCTTTCAAAGATTTTATTAGTTGAGGTAATGAGGCAAAGGTCGTTAAAGTTCCAGCAATGTATCCAATAATTGAAATGTCTATAAAATTATCCATAATTATCACCTCTTATGTATATACCATAAAGATTAATTAGAATGTATAGGTGGAAATAATGGATATTAAAAAACTGCTAAAAGATAAAAGAATATTGCTATTAATAATAACAGTTACAATTTCAATATTTCTAATAGCATTTAAAGGTCTTCAATTTGGAATTGATTTAAGTGGAGGAACAGTTATCGTTTTAAAGTCAGATAGACCTATGAACAATCAAGAAATACAATTAACTGTAAATATTATTAAACAAAGATTAGATGCTAATGGTTTGAGTAATGTTGTAGTGTATCCAAGAGGTAATGATGAAATAGTTGTTATAATACCTAAAAGTTCAGATACTGATAGGATAATTAAAATACTTAAACATCAAGGAGTTTTAATAGCAAAAATTGATAATGTAACAGTATATACCGGAAAAGATATTAAAAATGTATATCCTCCTACTAAAATTCCTACAAAATCTGGATGGGCTTATGGTGTGCAGTTTGAATTATCTTTGGATGCAGCTAAAAGATTTGCTGAAATTGCTAAAGGAAAGGCATATCATAAAGTATATATATACTTTGATGGAAAGTTAATCTCTGCTCCAGTATTATCCCCAGAATTGGCTGATGGAAGACCACATCCTCAGCAGGTTATTACTCTTGGGCAATATCCTCCTACTAAGAAAGAAGAGGATGAGGCAACAGTTCTCTATACAGCATTAAAATCTGGTGCCTTACCTGTAAAATTAAATGTTGAATATACTTATGTAGTTTCTCCAGAATTTGGTAAAGAATTTTTAAAAGGGACCTTTATAGCATTATTATTAGCATTTGTTGCAGTTGGAATAATAGTTGGTATAAGATATAGACAGATAAAAATTGCCATTCCAATTTTAATAACATGTATCTCAGAGATAATTATAATATTAGGATTCGCATCTCTAATTAATTGGAAATTAGATATTCCATCAATTGCTGGTATTATTGCGGCTGTTGGAACAGGGGTAGATAACCAAATAGTTATAACAGATGAAGCATTAAAAGGTAGAAAAATAAAAGCAAGTATCAAGAGGGCGTTCTTTATAATATTTGCCTCGGCGGCAACATCAATAGCAGCAATGCTTCCTTTATTCGTGCTTGGAGTAGGTATGTTAAAAGGTTTTGCTATAACAACAATTGCAGGAGTTTTAATTGGAATATTTATAACAAGACCTGCGTTTGCAAGAATTATTGAAGAGATGTTTAAAAAATTTTAGATTATTAACTCTTTTTTATTTATTTGAGATTTTAAAATTTACAGAAATTACTTTTTCAGTGATACTATGAAAGATTGGGTTGAATTAAAGAAAGGAACTAAAGTATTAGAACAAAACAAAAACAACAAAATATTGATAATTACTCACATAGATACAGATGGACTTACATCAAGGGTTATTTTACAAAAACTATCTGAAAGATTGCAGTTAGATGCTGATTTTATGTTTTTAAAGCAAATAACATTAGAAACTATAGAAAGTATTCCATTTAAAGATTATGAGTTAATAATTTTTGCTGATGTGGGAAGTGGGCAGTTAAAAATGATTACTGAGAAAATTGAAGAGATAAACTACAAAAAAAATATTATAATATTAGACCATCACCAACCTGAAGAAGTTAAGATTCCTAAAAATATTATTCATATAAATCCAATAACTATAGGAAAGTGTGGGGGAGAAATTTGCGGGGCGGGAGTTTCATATTTATTTGCAAAAACTATTAACAACAACTGGATTGATTTGGCTAAATATGCAGTTTTAGGGGCTGTTGGAGATATACAAAACATTGAAGGTAAATTAACTGGGTTAAATAAAATTATATTGGCAGATGCTATATTTGCTGGAGATATTAAAAAATATATGGATTTACAATTTTATGGTAGGCAAACTCGTCCTCTATTTGTTTCTATGAGATATTGGAGCGATATTAGGACTGATTTATTAAATAATGACTCAAGAGTTATCAAATACATTCACTATATAAATAAAAAATATGACATAGATATAGATCCAACAACAAGATTAGCTGAAATACCTTTCAAATACAAAAAAATTATTGGAAATGAACTTTTAATTAAATGTTTAAACTATGTTCCAAATCACTGGGCTCCATATGTCCCAAAAGTTATATTTGGAGAGGTTTATGAATTTAAATCTGAAGAATTTGGCTCTCCTTTGAGAGATTTGGAAGAATTCTCAACATGCATAAATGCCTGTTCAAGATATGGTGATTATGAAACTGCCTTAAATGTCTTAATGGGAGATAGAGGAAAATATTATAGTAAAATGCTTTCAAATTTGAGAAAACATAGGAACAATTTAAGAGAGGCATTAGAACATGTAAAAAATGAAGTTGAAATAGTTAAAAAAGATAAATTTCAATACTTTGAAACTGATAAGATTATGCCAAATATTGTCGGAATAGTTGCTGGAATGAGTTATTCTATTGAAGAAGTAGATTGGATGAAGCCAATATTTGCTATAACAGAGGATGATAACGGCTATAAGGTCTCTGCAAGATGTTCAAGACTTTTATGTTTTGCAGATAATGTAAATTTAGCTAAAGCAATAAAATACGCTTCTGAAAAAGTTGACGGTAGTGGAGGAGGACATAAATTTGCTTGTGGGGCATATATTCCTAATAATAAAAGAGAATTTATAAAATATATTGAAGTTGCTTTAAAGTAAAGATTTATCTTAGTTGTGAAAAAATATAGAAATATTTGCACATCCATAAGTATTTATACCCCTTTTTACAAAGAAATGTTTGAGCAAAACGCGATGAAAGTTTGAAATAGATACTTTGTTAAAGTTTGGTGAATTAAATGTTTAATAATAAAGGTAGAAAAAATTTTAAAAATAATAGAACTAATGAAATTAGAAAGAATATTCCTGTCAAAAAAGGAGAAACTTACACTGTTACTATTGAAGATATGGGTAAAGGTGGAGATGGTATAGCAAGAGTTGACGGATTTGTTGTATTTGTTCCTAAGACTCAAAAAGGAGACACTGTAACTATAAAAGTTACATCAGTAAAAAGTAAGTTTGCATTTGCTGAGAAAATTTAAAATTTCAATTTTTATTTTTACTTTATCAAAAAGTTTAAAATCACGCCCCAAAAGGGATGGAAATATTTAAATTTTTTATTTTTTTAATAGCACAAAGATTTATATATTTACATCTTTTTTAAGAGTAATACTGATCCTCGGGAAAATTTCCTTTTGGATAATATAAAATAAGAAAAATACTAAAAAAATATTACAACAATATGAGAAATCTTAAAATCATAATATTATCATAATAAAAAATAGAAAATTTTTATTATAAAATATTATCAAATCCCAAGAGTAAATAATATATCTATATGAAAATTTATAAAAATTATATTAAAAATCTGTCTCTTATACACATCT
>NZ_JACCLX010000018.1 GCF_024490875.1 Methanocaldococcus sp. | reverse complement strand
TGTGTAGAAAGCTTCTTCTCCCTCCTTAAACGAAAAACTAAGTCCTTCTATAATAGATTCCCTAATAATTCCAAATTTATTACCATTATCTCCTGGCTTAATTCTTTCGCCTCCATCTATAACTACCTCTTATCCTTATCTTGACAATCTCTCAAACTAAATAGTAAAGTATATAATTAGTCAATTAAGATTTTTAATAACTATAAAATAACTAAAACTTTACAGAGATATAAAAATTACTTTAATTTTTTTATTAGTTCTTCTTTTGGGATATTATTCCACTTAGAAACATCATTTAAAATAGCATTTAATGTTCCTTTTGCTATCTCTTCGTGATATGGAACGGTTATGTTATGGATTCCATATTCTGTTTCTTTTCTTAGTCGTATATGACTACCTCTTTGTCTAACAATCTCATATCCCAACTTTTTAAGAAATTTTATTAAATCTCTACCACTAACAACTGGAAGTTTATGCAAAATTAGACACCTCCATTTCAGAAACAGAGAGAATTTTTATAATTTCTCCTGCCTTTATCTCATCTTCAAAATGCAATTCTACCGCTTCCTTAATATTTTTCATTAATTCATCTAATGTCTTTCCCTGTGTAAATATACTTACATCAATACCTTCTGCAACCCAGTATTTGCCATCGTAAAAAACTCTAAAGTTAATAGTTTTCATTTAAACCACCTTAATTTTGGTCTTACTCTTCTATCTTTATAATCTTCTATTTAAACCTTATGTTAATAGATAATTTGCTACTTTTGGAGTAATATAAACCTCTACGAAAGCGGCTATAGATTTTTAGTTTTATAAATATAAAGTCAGATAGAAAATTAGGATTGTTAATATTATTGGAAAGTTTTTCATGGTTTCACAATTAAGATGAATTTTTGTTATACTGATTTTTATTGCAGAGATTAGAACATAATAGTTCTAAAATTTTGAATGAGTTAAATATTTATTATTTTCCCATATAATTAAATAGAAGAATGAAACCAATATTCCACCTCCAAACCCAGCAAAAAATGATAATGGTAAGTAGTTGATTATGTTAAAATAATTAATCATCGGTTGAATTATCCAATCAAAGATATTTATAGCCACAACTATAAATACCAGATATATTATTAACAATTTCTTATTTTTTAATAACTTCTCTTCTAATTTTAAAAATTTTACAACTAGAATATTAAATATTGCTCCAGAGATTATTAACAATGTATTTAAAATTAAATTGCTTGTTATGTCTATTAGCCCATAATACATTTGTAATATTATTATAAAATAAGACAATAGTATGAATAAAACTCCGATGAGTGAAATAAAGAATATATTTTTTTTATTTTCATCGTACATGTCTTATCACCAATTAGGTAAAAAAATAAAATGAGTAATAATTTAAATATTATAGTACAACAGAAGAATATGTGACTACTGCAGCCATTCCAGCAACACCTATACCTCCACAAAACATTAATGGAATACAGGCAGTAGTTCCTTTTATCGCAGCCCAAAATGCCTGTTTATAACAAGCGTTAGCTGCATTTATATCTTTCTCATAATATTGATAATATAAACCACCAATATCACCTAAAACAACAGGCTCAGCTACTAAAGCACCTATCATACTAACTAAAACTACAGCTCCGAAAACTTTTAATACATTGCCTTTTAATATATTCATAATGCCACCTCTTTATGGTGGTTCAATATAGCCCGTTAATATTGGCTCCGCCCATAGAGGGCA
>NZ_JACCLX010000017.1 GCF_024490875.1 Methanocaldococcus sp. | reverse complement strand
TGTGTAGAAAGCTTCTTCTCCCTCCTTAAACGAAAAACTAAGTCCTTCTATAATAGATTCCCTAATAATTTCAAATTTATTACCATTATCTCCTGGCTTAATTCTTTCGCCTCCATCTATAACTACCTCTTATCCTTATCTTGACAATCTCCAAAAAACAATAAAAAATTATTTATTTACAAGTCATAAATTAAATACTAAAACATAAAATAAATTTTATTGAGTAGGTGACATTATGCAAGATGGGAAAACTAAATTAAAATATGATGAAGTTAGAGATTTACTTTCCCTCCCTAATCCAGAATTTCCAAAATATGCTTCCCAATTAATAAATCTTGCCAATATATATTCCCAAGATACAAGACCAAAAAATGTTGGACAAATGTCTGAACTAATGAAAGAATTTAAAGCAAATGGAGGCAAAACATTTGAAGATTGGAAAAAATAGCACTTATCAAAATATCCAAATGCTGTTTGAGACAGTTAATTTCTCATAAGACAAATATATAACGTTAATAGATTTTCATTGTCAAAAGGTTTATATGTAAATGAGTGGCTATTTTGTATTGATTATTACTATAACTAATAGTATTAAATTTATTCATTGGAGGTATCGAGTCATGACAAGGCAATATCATATTATTACTTGTGACTCCTATGAAGTAATGACAAATTTTATAAATTCTGGTTTGGTTGGTATTCGGCCAGTTCTTACGAAGAGTCAAAATCTACAACGACAAATTGCAGATACTGTTAGAATGAACTGGGATATTCTTGCAGACATTGCTAGAGTTAAAAAAGGAGACTATGTTCTGTTACATACTGGAGGAATTATTGCAGGAATTTTTGAAGTCATAGAAGATCCTCTCGTTGATCAAAATTTATCTCATCTATTTGATGGCCCTAATATCAATACAGGAAATTGGGAAAATAATTGGAATATAGTTACAAGCAAGATTATGTCAGATAACCCAGTAGTATGGTTTATACCAATAAAACCACACGATGAGTTGTATTTTAAAGAAATATCTATGGATGTTATATTTGACTGCATTGCAAAAGGAAAACTCACAAGTCTTCCCCAAAGGCTAAGATATGAGGATAAAAACAAAACAGTAAAAGGTCTTACAAGTAGGGACTTTGAAGTAATTTTGGAGTTGTTTTACAATTATTCCAATAACATCAATCCCCCTAAAATTAGCAGTTCAAGTAATAATATGATTCCAATAACTTTTGATTACTTGACTAATGATGGCTATGAAAAAACCTTGAAGCATTAATGGTTTATAGAATACGGTCTGGAACACTTAGCATTTCTGGAGTTCAGTTTTCACATTCTAATGTTCTTAATACAGTCCCATTGGGATACTTAAAGATGGCTGATTTGCTGACATGGGATGAAATAAATGGTAAAATAATCAATCCATGGATATGGGAACTCAAAAAAGAAAAAATTGGGTGGGATACTCTAAAAGAAGAAATCAAAAAACTTTCCAAGAGAGCATCATATCTTAATACATTTTTTAAGCCATTTCAGGAATTCTTCAAAATATCAGGAGTTATTGTTGCACTTGATTTTACTGAGGAAGCTATAAGTAAATTCCAAGAATTGGTAACCCCAATAGGTGTCTTAGAAGAACTTCTCTTGGTTAAGTATCAAGGAGCAGGACCTAATGTGAAGTTTAATTTAATTGCAAATGTAAAATAATAATGAAAAATAGCATAGTTACTTGCGATATATGAATTCAACTTCAAAATTTAAACCTAACCTCCTTTGTTTTATTCCTATTTTTTCTTCAATTATCGGCTTTAAGTTTTCATCAATTTCATAACCAATCGAATTTCTTTTTAATTCAATTGCTACTTTTGTTGTAGTTCCAGTTCCCAAGAATGGGTCTAAAACAGTATCTCCTATTATAGAAAACATTCTAATTAATCTTCTTGGAATTTCTTCTGGATATGATGCTGTTCGTCTTTCTATTTTTGGATGTATTTGTTTATCTCCCCTTATATCTTCCCATATTTGACTGAACCATTTATCTCTCTCTTCTTTTGTGTATGCACTTGCATATCTTAATGGGTCTTTGGGTTTAAATTTTCTTGGCTTTCCTTTTCTGAATATTAATATAAATTCAACATCAAGTGTTACATAGGCATTAGGAGGCAAAAATCCTGAACCTAAAAAAGCATTTGGCTTATTTGTAGGTTTTTTCCATAATATATAGGGAAGAGTTACGAATCCAATTTTCTCAAAGTGTTCTATTATCTTAGAATGATTTGGAAACAACCTAAAAATACCATTAATTTTTCTTGTTGCATCGCCTATATTTATACAAACTATTCCTCCAGGAACTAATACTCTATAAATCTCTTCCCAAGTAGGTAACAAAGTTTCATGCATTAAATTATATATTTTTATAATATTTTTTTCTTTTTTTTCTTCATCTTCTTCATTTTCTATATTTTTCCATATTTTCTCTATTTTTGGGTTCAAAGATTTAAATAAATCATCCCACATTTCAATCATAGGATATGGAGGGGAGGTTACAACTAAATGGACACTTTCATCATCAATTTCATCCATTTTCCTTGAATCTCCAAAGATTATTTTATGATTGGTTTTTATGTCCATTTTCATCATCCATATCTTTTTTTATTTTTGTAGTTATTATAGATTTTTCGGATAACCAAATTAACACAATATTGCGAATTAATTCTGCATCGCTTTCCCCCAATATTCCACGAAATTTTTCTATCATACTCCACTGTTCTTTTGTAAATGTGACCTGAATTCTCTTACTCATGATACACACCAATAACACATATAAAACACAAAATATTTAAAGCTTTCTAAGCAAGATTTAAGGAAATTTAAAATATTCATACCTTTCCATTTAGTTCTATATAAACAAAAAAATAAAAAATCTTTTAATCATCAATTATTTCTTTGGCTCTATATACGGAAGAATTTTTCCAATAAATAATTCAAAACTTCTTGATTGAATATATATCTTTCCTGTTCCGCTAAACTCATAAACCTTACCTTCTCCTCCAAGTATTGCAGATTTTATACTACCTAGTTTAGTAAGTCTATACTCTAAACCCTCAGTAAATGCCACAAGATGCCCGTTATCAACAATAATTCTTTCGTCATTTAAGTCTATCTCTGCAATAGCTCCAAAACTTGATAAAAATACATCCCCTTCCCCTTCTAATTTAATCAAAAATAACCCTTTCCCTCCAAAAAATGTCTTGGCACCTCCAAATTTTGTATCTATTTCTATATTGGGGGAGGATGCTAAGTAAGAACCACTTTGGGGATATAAACTCCATCTAAAGCATTGATGTATTATATCACCTGGTAATGCTGGAGATAGTCCTAATCTTCCACTTCCAATAAAAGTATTTATAAAAATACTCTCTCCAACGATTACTCTTTTTAATGCGGAGTATATTTTATTTCAAATTCGTAATCTTTTCCTCTCATAATAACACCTTACATTTATAAAAACTTTAATAATAAAAAATTAAATTAATAAAAAAAGATTATTGTTTTTTTTCTTCAATTCTTTCTTCTAATTCTTCCTCTTTTATCCTCTCTCCAGTAATCATATAAACTACTCTATCCCCAATTGAAGCAACAATATTCCCACTTCTTTCTAAGTATTTTGCCGCAAATATTATTTCTGTTGCTAAGGTTAGATTTTTAGGATCCTCTAAGATTTTGCTAATCATACTCCTATATAACTGCTCATATAAATCATCCAATCTTTTATCCATTTCATAAACTTCTCTCGCTAAATCTTCATCTCTATTTTTAAACGAAATCATTGCATTCTTTAACATAGTAATTAAATAGTCTTTCATTACTATTAATAACTCATTTCTTCTATTACCATCTATTTTAGATTTTAACAATAATTTACAAATTTTTGAGGCATTGTCTCCAATTTTCTCCAATTTTGAAGATATTTTAATAGCAGTTATCAACTCCCTCAAATCTCCAGATACTGGTTGATATAAAGCAATTGCCTTAATGCATTTATCTTCTATTTCAATCTCCATTAAATCTATTTCATCATCTTTTTTTCTAACTTTTTTAGCTAATTCTCTATCTCCTTCTGTAAATGCTTTTATAGAGTTTTCAATTTGTTCAATACACATATTTGCCATTTTCATTAAATCATTTTCTATTTCCTTTAACATCATTTCGAATTTTTTTACCATTTTTAACCCTCCTTTAAAAATTTAAAAACTTTAACCAAATCTACCACTAATATAATCTTCTGTCTCTTTCCTCTTAGGATTTAAGAATATATCCTCTGTCTTTCCAAATTCAATTAGTTTTCCCATTAAGAAAAATGCGGTATAGTCAGAAATCCTACTTGCCTGTTGCATATTGTGAGTAACAACAACAATAGTATAATCTTTAGATAATTCAACCATTAACTCCTCTATTTTTAATGTTGATATTGGATCTAATGCAGAGGTTGGCTCATCTAATAATATAACTTCTGGCTTTACCGCTATTGCCCTTGCAATGCACAACCTCTGTTGCTGACCTCCTGACAATTTTAAGGCAGATTTATTTAAATTATCTTTAACCTCATCCCAAAGAGCGGCTTTCTTTAAAGCCCATTCTACGATCTCATCTAATTTTTTCTTATCTTTGATTCCGTGAATTCTTGGACCAAAGGCGACATTGTCATAAATACTCATTGGAAATGGGTTTGGCTTTTGAAAAACCATTCCTACCCTCTTCCTTAGTTCAACAACATCAACATCTTCATCATAAATATTTTTTCCATCTAATAAAACCTCTCCCTCTATTTTTACTCCATCAATTAAATCATTTAACCTATTTAGACATCTTAAAAATGTAGATTTTCCACAACCACTTGGTCCAATTAAAGCAGTAATTCTCTTTTCATAAATTGGAAGATTTATATCAAACAATGCCTGTTTTTCACCATACCACAAACTTAGATTTTTAGTTTCTATCTTTACTTTTTCCATAATCTCACTATCTATATTTTTATTTATTGAGTTAGAGTTTTATGTCATCCTTTAAAGCATATCTTATTGGAATGAATATTGCTAAGAAGATAATAAGCATAACTAATGCTGCTCCCCAAGCTATTTTATGGTCTTCGGGAGAAGGACTTTGCACCAGTGTATATATTAATAGAGGAATAGCTCCAATTGGTTGAAGTGGATTTGTAGGATAAACTTCATATAATCCACCAGCTGTAAATAACAGAGGAGCAGTTTCCCCAGAAACCTTTGCCATACCTATTAATATTCCTGTTAAAATTCCTTTTTTAGCCATTTTTGTAATAATTTTAAATATTACTTGTGCTCTTGTGCAACCTAAAGCATAGCCTCCCTCTTTATATATTTTTGGAATTTCTGACATAGCCTCTTCTGTATATACAGCAACATAAGGAGTTAATATTATTGCAAGAGCTAATGCTCCTGCAAGGGCGGAAAATGTTCCCATGGGAACAACCAATAATCCCATAACAAATGTTCCCACCAATATAGTTGGAAATTCTAACATTATCTGTAACAACATCTTAGTAGTCCTACCTATAAAACTATTTGAAAATTCATAAATATACACTCCAGCCAAAAATGCTAAAGGTAATCCTATAAGAGTTGCTAAAAATGTTAGCATCAATGTTCCCACTATTGCTGGCCCTATTCCTCCTTCACTCAAAGTTCCAAATATAAATGTTGTTCCTTTTTCCATTATAACTGGTAATCCCTTTAATACAATTGAAACAATTATATGAAATAGAGGGAGTATAGCAATAAATGTTAAACTACCAACTACTATTAAAAAGATATAATCTTTAATAGTCCTAATTTTTTTATGAAAATTGTTATTTTTAGTGGGATACATTTTCTCTCCACCTCTTCAAATAATAAAGCCCTATAATATTCACAATCAAACCAATTACAAATAAAACGAGCCCAGCAGAATATAAGACAGAGGTCATATATTCATATAAGATAGCATTTCCAAACTGGTTTGCTATAAGGGAGGATATTGTATATCCAGGAGCAAATAACTTATAAGTTAAGTTAAATGAATTTCCAATAACCAATGAGACAGCAACGGTTTCTCCAAGAGCCCTACCAAATGCCAATATAAAGCCAGATATTATTGCAGGCTTTATAAATCTAATTAAAACTTTTGTAGTTTCATATCTTGTAGCTCCCAAAGCAACCAATCCTTCCCTATATACAGAAGGAATCATCGCATAAGCCTCTCTTATTATTGCAGATGCAAAAGGAACAACCATAATCCCAAGGAGTATTCCAGCAGATAAATAACAGTATCCAGAGAGCGGAGGATAGTCAAATAAAGGAATAAATGAAAAATGCTCATACAAAAACTTCATTACATGGTCTCTTAAAAGAGGAACCAATATAAATGCTCCCCAAATACCATAAATTATTGTAGGCAATCCAGCCATTATGTCTGATATAATAATAAGGGGATACTTTAAAGGCTTTGGAGCATAGTCATTTACAAATATTGCATAACCTATAGATAAAGGAAGTGCTATTAAAATAGCAATTGTGGCAGTGTAAATACTTCCCCAAATTGGTGCGGCTAATCCATAAACTTCCTTTGCTGGTTCTTCAGCAGCCTGCCATATATTTTGGATAAATAAATTTAATCCATACTTTTCAATGGCTGGCAATGCATTATATAAATAGAATCCTACCATTAGCGCAAAGAGTATGAAAACTATTATTATTGCTGGTGAAGTTATTATTTTAAATCCATCTATTTTTTTTAATAGTTTAGATATATCCATAGTTTTCATCCTCATTATGGTAATTTTTTATTTTTTAATAATCTTAAATTTTATTTTATTATCGATCATTAATTATTTTTATTGATTGCTTAATTATTAAATTTTATTTTTAAATTTTCGTTATGTTAAAATAGATTGTTACTAAGTTTTTAAATTTTTCTAAAAAATAAACAAAAAATAGGAAAATTATAGAATTTAAAAAATCTTACTCCTTTATTCTATTTACAGCGTCTAAACCAATTTTTGCTACACTTTCAGGTAATCCAACATAACCAGGAGCTAAATGTTCTGGCTTCTGCCCTTCTGTTAATACCCATGTTAAGAAATCCTTAATTGCCTTTGCCTTCTCTTTACTGTAATGCTTACCATTTTTATTTTCCCAAACTAACAAGTGGGTAAATGCTACTATTGGATATGCATTATCTCCCGGAGCGTTTAACAGTTGTTTTAAATCTTCTTTATAACCCTCTGTTGGATTTGGAATGTATGCTTTAACATTTTCAACAGCCGCCTTTATTGTAGTTTCATTTGCTTTAACATATTTTCCATTTTTATTTTGTAATTCAGCAGTTTGAAGTTTTTCTTCGATTGCATATGACAATTCAGTGTATGTTATTGAGTATGGAGTATTCTTTAATATAGCCACTACTCCAGGATTTCCTTTTCCAGCCGCTCCTCTACCCATCTGATCAACAGGCCAATTAACTATTTTACCAGATCCAACTTTTTCTGCCCACTCTTTGCTTATTAAACTTAAGTATGTTGTAAATATTGCAGTTGTTCCACTGGCGTCACTTCTGTGAATGACAATTATTTCTTTGTGAGGTAATTTATCAGCAATTTTTGGATTACATTCTTTAATTTCAGGATCATCCCAGTATTTTATTTTACCTAAGTATATATCTGCTAACGCATTATTACTTAACTTTAACGTTGTATTTTTAAGTTCTGGAATATTATAGGCAACAACAACAGCCCCTACGATTTCAGGGAATTGCAACGGTTGATCTCCTGTTCCCAAGAATTTTTTCCACATTGCCTCTTTAACTGGAGGATCAGTCCTTCCAATATCAGTTAATCCCTTTAAAAATGTTTCTTGTCCGTAACCTGATCCTCCACCCTCATATTCTATTTTTACATTAGGGTGGGTTTTTTGATAATCTTCAATCCATTTTTGTATCTGATACTTTGGAAATGTTGCTCCTGTAGTTCTTATTATAATGGTTTTTGAATTTGAAGGAGTTTGACTATTCTGAGAGTTTTCTCCTACACAACCTGCCAATGAAACTATTGGGAGTATTAAACAGATTCCTAATATTAAAGCCAATATTTTTTTCACACTCTCACCATTTATCTATAACCCATATTTTATATATTTACAGTATCTAATATTGCATAATATACCTATATAAAGTTTTCTATTTGGAATTAAAATTCATATTTTATGAACTAACTATATAAAAATAAAAATTCAAATATTAAAATTTAATCTCATTCAAACCTAAGACATCGAATGTATTATAGATTCCTTCCTTTTTATCTTTAATAAATCTTATAGATAATATAACTCCATTAACAAACGCCTGCCTACTACTTGCCCTATGAGTAATTTCGATTCTCTCTCCATCTCCAGCAAATATAACTGTATGATCTCCAACAACATCGCCTCCCCTCAATGCGTGAATTCCAATCTCCTCCTTCTTTCTTTCACCAATTAATCCTTTTCTTCCAAAAACAAAAATACTGTCAGTTCCTCTATTTTCTTTTATAATTTCAGCCGCTCTTAAGGCAGTTCCCGAAGGAGCGTCTTTTTTGTATCTATGATGCATTTCAATTATTTCTATATCATAATCTCCAAGTTTTTTGGCTAAGAATTCTAAGGTTTTGAAGAATATATTAACGCCTATTGCAAAGTTTTGTGAAATAACTGCCGCTACTTTATTCTCTTTTATTGCTTTTTCTATTTCCATTTTTTGTTCATCTGTGAATCCTGTAGTTCCTATAACTAAATTAACTCCATTTTTAGCGGCTATTTTAACATTTTCTACACATGCATCTGCTATGGTAAAATCAACTAAAACATCTGGCTTTGTAGATTTTAAAACTTCATTTAGTTCATCTGAAGTAGATAATGGAACATTTATTTTTCCTATGCCAATTAACTCACCTACATCTTCTCCCTTTTTTGGATGATTTGGAATTTCAAATGCCGCAACTACTTTCATATCTTCTTGTTGAGTTATTGTTTTAATTATATTACTTCCCATTCTACCCAATGCTCCTGTAACAGCCACTTTAATCATTTTTATCACCTAATTTTCTATTAAACATCTTTTATGTTCTACACTTTCAAATTTTATTTTATAATATTTATAAATTTCAGATGCAAGATTTTCAGCAAATTTCTTTGCCTCTTCCCTACTCTTAAAACCTAAAACCCAAAGATTCCAAGGAGTTTCCCAACTTGATGATAATTTACAACTTTCTGTTATAGGATTTTTACCATTAAATTTATGTATTATTATTTTTTTATTTTTCCAGTCAATATATAAAGCATAATTTATTCCATCTATTTCAATATTTTCAATGAAATTTCCATAAGTTTTATTTTTAAGATTCCTCTCTAAATATATTTTTATAAATCTGCTTAAAGGCAATTTTGAAATCTTAATTCTAACATTATCCATCTTTTTTTCTAAGATTTCTTCTATTTCCTCTAATTCTATCCAATCTAATGCATCTGGAATTAAAATAGTTATATATTTATCTCCCTCAACCTCAATATCTAATATTTTTAAATATTCACTAAAAATTCCAAAGTCTTTTAATATTTTTATTATATCATCCATAATTATTCCTCTAACATAATGTAGAGTTTTAATAACTTCTCAATAATGTCCAATTTTTCAACGATAATGCATATAAGTTGATTATGCCTATAATTATACAGTTCCTGCTTCAATATGTGCAAATAATGGAAAAATTTTAATTTTAAATAACTTTCTCTAAATTCTTCCCAATGTTCCTCATAAGATTTACCGTGCTCCAATCTTTTAGATAAGATATAATCTGATGCATGCCTATATAACTTTAAATCTATTAAAAAGTTCCTAATTTTTTTACTAAAATTAATATACCTCTCCTTGTTGTGCCAGTTCTCTATATCTTCTTTAATATAAAATTCAAATGCATTTAATAAATATAGCATTCCATAATAAAACCTCGATATAAATGTTCTTAAATCAAACTCTTTTAAAGCATTTATACAACTGTCAAAAAAATGAATACACTCCTTTAAGTATATTTCATTTAATTTATGCATTCTTCCCATCACCTAATATATATACTTTAAAACCTTCTTTTTTCCATAAATCTTTGTTTATTACATTTTTAGTGTCAAAAATTATTTTATTTTTTACTTTTGAGGATATATCTTTTATAGTTCCTTCTTCAAAGTTTTTATATTCATCGTGGTCAGCCAAAATAACTATGATATCTGCTCCATCAACAGTTTCCTCTAAACTATACAATGGAACTATAAAGTTTCTTGCATACTTATCGTAGCATTTTACTTCAAAGCCATCCTCTATTAACTTTCTAACAACTTTCTCTGCTGGACTTTCTCTTGTATCATCAACATTTCCTTTATATGTTACTCCAAATATTGCTATTTTTCCATTATCCTTATTTAATATTTTTTTAATCTTTTCTACTACAAAAAAAGGCATAGAATCATTTAAAATTCTCGCAGTTTTTATAAGAACTGCATTTTTTGATTTCTCAACAATAAACCAAGGGTCTATACTTATACAATGCCCACCTACTCCTGGACCAGGTTTCAAAATATTAACTCTCGGATGTTTGTTAGCCAACTCTATAGCCTCCCATACATCTATTCCTAACTCTTCACAAATCTTCGCAAACTCATTTGCCAATGCAATATTAACATCCCTATAAGTGTTTTCCATTAATTTTACCATCTCTGCTGTTTTAGTATCTGTTAAATATATTTTTCCATCTACAAATGTCTCATAAATCTTTTTAGCCATTTCTTTTGATTTATCGTCTATTCCACCAATTATTCTGTCATTTTTAACTAACTCCGCTAAAATATTTCCTGGCAGAACTCTCTCTGGACAATGGGCTAAATATATCTTCTTCTCCTTAGACAATTTTTTATAAATCTGTTCAGAAGTTCCTGGGGGAACTGTACTCTCAATAATTATTAAATTCCCATCTTCTATGTATGGTTTTATGTCTTCAATGGCCTTATTTAAGTAACTTAAATCACATTTTTTTTCTCCATCAATCTCAATACATGGTGTAGGTACGCAGATAATAAAAACATCAGCCTTTTCTGGCTTTGTTTGAACTTTTAAATTTCCCGAATTTATGGCTCCTCGGACTAATGTCATTAAATCCTTTTCTGTAGTTTTAAAATTTAATTTTTTAATCTCCTCTACTCTTTTTTTGTCTATATCTACTCCTATAACTTCATATCCATATATTGCTAACATTGATGCTGTTGGTAATCCAATATATCCTAAACCAATTACACATATCTTTTTTTTATCATTATTCAAAATTTTTGTCATTGCTATCCCCTAACTTTTAAACTTAATAAGTAAGATAAGATATTAATTAATAAGAATAATATTATTTTAATGTATTTTTAATTCAAACTATATTGTAATAAATAAAATATCATAAATATAAAATAAGATATAAATAGGAGGGAGATTATTATGGAAAAAATAGCAGTATTGGCATATTCAGGAGGATTAGACACAAGTTGCTGTTTAAAATTGTTAGAGGATAAGTATGGATATAAGGTTGTTTCTGTATGCGTAGATGTTGGACAGCCAGAAGAGGAAATAAAAGAAGTTGAAGAAAAGGCCAAAAAATTAGGGGTATTAAAACATTACACTATTGATGCAAAAGAAGAGTTTGTTAAAGATTATATATATAGGGCTATAAAGGCTAATGCAATGTATGAAGGTTATCCATTATCTACTGCCTTAGCAAGACCCTTAATTGCTCATAAGGTTGTAGAAGTTGCTTTAAAAGAAAATGCAGAAGCAGTAGCTCATGGATGCACAGGAAAGGGTAATGATCAATTTAGATTTGAAACTACTATAAGAATTAAAGCCCCTCATTTAAAAATTATTGCCCCTATAAGAGACTTAAACTTAACAAGACAAGAAGAAATTGAATATGCAAAAGAAAAGGGAATACCAATACCTACTGAAAGTAAAAAATACAGTATTGACGAAAACTTATGGGGTAGAAGTATAGAAGGTAGCGAGTTAGAAAATCCTAATTTTATTCCCCCAGAAGAGATATATGCATGGACTAAAAATCCATTAGAAGATAAAAATGAGGAAATCGTAGAAATTGAGTTTAAAGAAGGAGTTCCAATAAGTATAAATGGAGAAAAATTAGAGCCAGTAGAGTTGATAAAAAAGGCTAATGAAATTGCTGGAAGACATGGAGTTGGAAGAATAGATATTATAGAAGATAGAATTATTGGACTAAAATCAAGAGAAAACTACGAATGTCCAGGGGCTATTTTATTATTAACAACTCACAAAGCTTTAGAGCAGTTAGTTTTAACAAGAGACGAACTTAGATTTAAGGAAATTGTTGATAGTTTATATGGAGAGTTGATTTATAAGGGACTTTGGTTTGACCCTTTAAGAGAAGATTTAGATGCATTTATAGACAAAACTCAAGAAAGAGTTACTGGAACTGTTAAGGTTAAATTATTTGGTGGCTCTGTAAGGGTTGTTAGTAGAGAAAGTCCATACGCTTTATATAGTAAAGAGTTAGTTTCATTCGATGAAAAAGAAATAGACCAAAAAGAACTCGCTGGAATGGTTAAATATCATGGATTGCAAGCAATGTTATACGAGTTAGTGAGATTGTCAAGATAAGGATAAGAGGTAGTTATAGATGGAGGCGAAAGAATTAAGCCAGGAGATAATGGTAATAAATTTGGAATTATTAGGGAATCTATTATAGAAGGACTTAGTTTTTCGTTTAAGGAGGGAGAAGAAGCTTTCTAC